>JBAZKX010000257.1:0-4424 GCA_041650575.1 Desulfobaccales bacterium | reverse complement strand
CCGCTGGGTCGCCTGACCACCTCAATACCTAAGCGCTGGCAAGCCGCCATATCCAACTTGTGATTTTTCTGGCAGTAACCCAGAGATACGGCTGGTGGGGTCCATTGGTAAAAACGCAAAGTCGGCGGCGATTTGCCGTTGGCGTGGAGAGCGAGGATGGCCCGGTCGATGGCCATATTCAAAGCGGGAGACACGGCTCCGCTATCCAAAAGACGCCAGGCGGTCATTGGACCTCCCGGAAAAATACGGGGGCCTTATAGGAACTGCGCACCAAGGGCCCGGCGGCCACGCTCTTGAAACCGAGAGAGAGAGCTTGACGCTGCCAGGAAACAAACTCCTCCGGGTTCACATAGCGGGCCACCGGGACATGGTGGAGAGAGGGAGAGAGATATTGGCCCAAGGTAAGCATGTCACAATCAACTTGCCGCAACTCTTTGAAAACCTGTTCCAGTTCATTGGCGTCCTCCCCTAATCCCAACATCACCCCGGACTTGGTGATGAGCTTCGGGGAAAGCTGCTTGGCCTGCTCCAGCACTTTCAGGGAACGCCGGTAATCCGCTCCCCGCCGCACCTGCGGGTATAGCCGGGGTACGGTTTCCAGGTTATGGGCCAGGACGTCGGGTTGGGCGGCCAGCACCACTGCCAGCGCCTCCCTGGACCCGGCGAAATCCGGCACCAGGAGTTCGACGCGCACGCCGGGGCAGTGCTGCCGCAAGGCCTCCACCACCCGGGCGTAGTGGGCCGCGCCGCCGTCCGGGAGATCGTCCCGGGTTACCGAAGTGATGACCACGTGGCGCAGGCCCAACTCGGCCACCGCCAGGGCCAGGCGCCGGGGTTCGTCGGCCTCAAGCGGCAAAGGCTTGCCCTTGGTCACCGCGCAAAAGGCGCAGCCCCGGGTGCAGACCTCGCCCAAAATCAGGAAGGTGGCGGTATGATGGGAGAAACACTCTCCCCGGTTGGGGCAGCGAGCGCTGTCGCACACCGTAGGCAAGTGCAGGCAGTCCAGCAGATCGCAGGTTTGCGCCACCATCTCGGCACCGGTGCCCTGTTTGGCGCGGCGCACCTCGGCAATCAGCCACTCCGGCGCGGGCAAAGACATCACGCGCCCCCCGGCGCTATATGGATAGCCTGGCCGTGCAGGGCCTGGGCCACCTCCAGCACCGCCTCGGATAAGGTGGGATGAGCGTGGATGGTCTCCATGATTACCCGGCTGGGGAGTTTCCCCCGCATGGCCACCGCGAATTCATGAATCATATCTGCGGCATGCGGACCGATGATGTGGGCTCCCAAAATTTGATCGGTCTTGGCGTGAGCGATGATCTTCACCAAACCCTCCAGCTCTCCCAGACACTGGCCCATGCCCAACGATTTGAAGGGAAAGCGGGCTACCTTAATGGGGTGTTGGGCTGCCGCCTCCGCCTCCGAGACCCCCACCGCAGCGTACTCCGGCAGGGTGAAGGTGCAGCGAGGGACGACCTGATAATCCATGGCGCTTCCCAGACCCAGGGCGTGCTCCGCGGCGCAGATGCCCTCGGCAAAGGCCACGTGGGCCAGTAACCAGCCGCCAATAACATCCCCTGCGGCATAAATACCAGGGACATTGGTCTGCATGTGTCCATCAACCGGGATGCGTCCCTTCTCCAGATCAACACCTAATTCTTCCAGGCCGAGACCTTCGGAGTTGAACCGCCGGCCGGTTGCCAGGAGAATGGTATCCGGGGCCAGTTCGGTGCCGTCGGCGAGCCGGATGGCGAAGCTTTCGGCCTGTTCTTGCACCTCGCTCACCCGGACGCCGCACTTGACCGTGATCTTGCGCCGCTTGAGCACGCCTGCCAGATAATCTGCCATCTCCTTATCGTCATAAGGCAACAGGCCGTCCATCACCTCCACCAGGGTCACCTGGGATCCCAGTTCCCGGAAAATGGCGGCCATTTCCACCCCCACCGCACCGCCCCCCACCACCAGCAAATGTTTGGGGAGGTAGTCGAGGTTGAGCATCTCATCGGCCAGGAAGACCCGGGGACTGAGGGGAAACAGGGGCAGGCGGACCGGGCGCGAGCCGGTGGCGATCACCACTTTGGCCGCTTCCACCAGGCGTGACTGCCCATCCTTTTCCACTTCGATGCGGGTGGGAGAAAGGAATCGGCCGCGGCCTTCACAGAGGTCGATGCGCCGTGCCTGGAATAGGCCCGCGATACTACGGCGCAGGCCCTGCACCACCCGCTCTTTCCGGGCGATGATGGCGGCGATGTCAGGGTTGGCCTCTACGGCCTGAAAGCCGTACTCCCGGGCCCGGCGCATCGACCTTGCCACCTCGGCGGAAGCCCGCACCGTCTTGGTGGGGATGCAGCCCCAGTTGAGGCAGACGCCGCCCAGAAACTTCTCTTCAATCACTGCCACCTTCACCCCTAATTGGGCCGCCCGGATCGCTCCCTGGTAGCCCGCCGGGCCGCCCCCCAGAAAGGCGATGTCATAATGTTCCGGCATGAGATTTCCTTACTGGATCACGATGTCCGGTTTAATGACGAGTTCGGACTTGAAAGACTGGTTGATGGTGGAGTACTTCATGGCCATGTCCAGGGCCCGCTGCACCATCTCTCTGGATTTGCCCTTGACCACGATCCTGGGATAGAAGGTTACCCGCTTGAACCAAGAAGTGCGGTCCAGGTGCTCCTCCACCTCGCCCTCAGCCTCCATGGTAAGGGAGACCAGATCCATCTTGAAGCGCTCCGCGGCCCAGACCACCATCATGAAGTAGCAGGTGTTGGCCGAGGCCACAAAGGCATCTTCCGGAGTGAGCACTCCGGCCTTGCCGAAGAGGTCCGGCGGCGCGGAGAACTCCATTTCCACGCCATTTTGCATCCAGGTATACCCCAGGTGCTCGCCCCGCCACTCCACCTTATTTTTATAAATTGCCATAGTTGCTCCTTGGTTATTCTTCTTCCAAAACCTCGTCCACCGCTTGGGCGATTTCCGCCGCCACCGCCTTGACCGCCGCATCCTCCTCCGGCCCGAAATGGCGCAGCTTAGTCGGGGGCTTTAAGCCGTGTTTCTTGAGAATCTCGGGGATGGAGAGCGATTTGCTGGGTTTGCCCGAGAGCATCTCGGTGGCCTTGGCGGCGCACATCTTGTCGCAGCCATCCACCGTAATGGTGGGGTAGTTGGATGCAAAGGTGCGCTCTTCCTCGCCCCCGGCGATAAACAAGGGCAGGCAGATGGTGACGGTCTCGCCGGGGCGCTCATCCAGCACCTTGCGACAGGCCAGGCGGCACAGGGTGCCCTCCGGGATCTCCTCGCCGCTACAGGAGACGATGCCCACTTTTTGCACCTGGATGTCCATCACTGCTCCTCCCCGGCGGCCAGCTTATCCACTTCCTGGGCAATTTCTGCCGCGGCCACCTGGGCCAGCTTCCGGCCGGTATCATTAACTTCCGCAATGCCTTCCGGCTTAAGGTCCTTGTGTTCTTTGTAAAACTTGATAGCTTCGTAGGCCCTGGCCACCCGGCCGCCCACTGCCTCCACACTCTTTTTGGCGCACTCCTTGGGGCAACCGTCGATGGTGATCACCGGGTTCTCCGTCACCAGGGCTACCGCCTCGGGATTGTTGATCACTAAGAGCGGCAGGCAGGTCAAGGTCGCCACCCCAGGCCGCACCTTTTCCACCAGCTCGTAGGCGGTCTCTCGAGCCACGGCGCCGTAAACTTTGCCGATGCCGCTGCAGGGGAGCACCACCACCTTCTTGTGCTTCTTACCCATAAAGTTTCTTCGCCTCCCGGGCGACCTTGTCTTTCATGGCCTCGAAGTATTCCTTGGCCTCCATGAGTTGGTTTTTGTCGCCCTCCGGGTCGCTGAGCTTAATGCGATAGATCCAGCCGGCGCCGTATGGGTCCTGGTTGATCAGGTAGGGGCTGGCGTCTATCTCGGGGTTGACCTCCGTCACCTTGCCGGACACCGGCGAGATAATGCCGAAAGTGGCCTTGATAGTCTCGATCTTGCCGATCTCCTGGCCCCGCTTGACCTCGACGCCCGGCTCCACGGTCTCCAGGAAAGCTACATCGCCTTTGGCCTTTTGGAGGAAGTCGGTCAGCCCCACGGCGGCTGCGCCGTTCTGAAAATTCGCCCAGAATTCTTCTTGGCTATACAGATAGCCCACTTTCACCTTGAAGATGAACTTCTCATACGTGGTTTCCAGAAACTCAGTCACGATAGCCTCCTTTTTCCTATCCCAAAAGGTTCCCCACTTCCTTGACGATCTTCTTCACCTGGATGGAACCGGCGAACTTGGGCTCCCCGTCAATCACCACTAAGGGAGAGGGATACTTCTTGGTGGCCAGCAATTGCCCCAGTTCACTTTCTTTCTCCGCCGGATGTTCCCTCAGATCGATATATTCCACCCTGGTCTTACTGGGATAACTTTCATCCAA
>JBAZKX010000256.1:0-4425 GCA_041650575.1 Desulfobaccales bacterium | reverse complement strand
AGACATGCGACATATGGGCGGCCTGAAAAAATACATGCCCATTACCTACTGGACCTTCTTCCTGGCGACGCTGGCCATTGCCGGGATCTTCCCCTTTGCCGGGTTCTTCAGCAAGGACGAGATCCTGTTCCATTCTCTGGTGAGCGGCCATTACGTCTTCTGGGGCATCGCCACGGTGGCGGCGTTCATCACCGCGTTCTACATGTTCCGGGCGGTGTTCATGACCTTCCACGGGGAGGAAAAGTTCGACCATCACCATGTGCATCCCCACGAATCGCCGTCGCTGATGACCGTACCCCTGATGACCCTGGCAGGGTTGAGCGTGGTCGGCGGCCTGGTGGGCTTCCCCATCATCGAAGGGGCCAATAAATTCAAGGAATTCCTGGCGCCCTCCATCACGCCGTTGGTGCACGAAGTCCATGCGCCCGCCTGGTTCGAAATCACCATGATGATCTTCTCCATGGCGGTGGCCGGGGCCGGCATCTATATGGCTTACAAGTTTTACATGAAGCGGCTCGATCTACCCGAGAAAGTCGTGGAGAAAATCCCGGCCGTCTATGACCTGGTTTATCACAAGTATTATATCGACGAACTTTACGACGCCACCGTGGTGGAGCCCCTCAAAAACGGCTCCGATTTCCTGTGGCACCGGGTGGATGAAAACGTAATCGACGGCGCGGTCAACGGCAGCGCCACTACCGTCAGTTGGCTCAGCGGCCTCCTGCGAAAATTGGAGACGGGGTATGTGCAAAACTATGCCCTGGGCATCCTCATCGGCGCGGTGCTCGTCACCGGCTATCTTATCGGGCGTTAGGGGGGGCACATGCAACTACCAATCCTCTCCATTCTGATCTTCCTCCCCGTGGTGGGAATCGCGATCCTGGTTATCATCAACCGGAAGCGCCACCAGGCGCTGAAGCTTGCCACCATGGCCGTCTGCCTGGTAGAGTTCCTCGTTTCCCTGCCCCTCTGGTTTGATTTCAACAGCGGGACCGCGGCCATGCAGTTCGTGGAGCGCTACGAGTGGCTGCCCACCTACGGCATCAGCTACTACTTGGGGATCGACGGCTTTTCCCTCTTGCTCATTATGCTCACCACCTTCCTGACCCCCATCTGCGTGCTGGCCACCTGGAAAGATATCCAGCACCGGGTCAAGGAATTCATGGTGTGTCTGCTGGCCTTATTGATGGGCATGATCGGCGTCTTCGTCTCCCTGGATCTCTTTCTGTTCTATGTCTTCTGGGAAGTGATGCTCATCCCCATGTACCTGCTCATCGGTATCTGGGGCAATCCGGCCCGCCGGGTCTATGCTGCAGTAAAGTTCTTTATCTTCACCATGTTCGGCTCCCTGCTGATGTTGGTGGCCATTCTGGTCCTCTACTTCCACTATGGCCAGACCACCGGCACCTATACCTTTGATCTGCTGAAGCTCTACGGCGCGGGCCTGCCCTTTAACATGCAGTTCTGGATGTTTCTGGCCTTCGGACTGGCCTTCGCTATCAAGGTGCCCATGTTCCCCTTCCACACCTGGTTGCCGGACGCCCACACCGAAGCGCCCACCGTGGGTTCGGTCATCCTGGCCGCGGTGCTCTTGAAGATGGGGACTTACGGCTTCCTGCGCTTCAACATGCCCCTCTTTCCCGAGGCGGCCCATTACTTCGTGCCGCTGTTTTCTATTCTGGCGGTCATCGGCATCGTTTACGGCGCCCTGGTGTCGATGGTGCAAAAAGACCTGAAGCGCCTGATCGCCTTTTCCTCCGTGAGCCACCTGGGCTTCGTCATGCTGGGCCTGTTCACCTTCACCATGCCGGGGATTCAGGGCGGCGTCATCCAAATGATCAACCACGGGCTGTCTACGGGCGCCTTGTTTTTGATCGTCGGCGTGATCTATGAACGCCGGCACACCCGCATGATCAGCGAGTTTGGCGGTATATGCAACCCCATGCCCGTTTATGCCATTATCTTCATGATCGTGACCCTGTCCTCCATCGGGCTGCCGGGGTTGAACGGCTTCGTGGGTGAGTTCCTCATCCTCCTGGGGGCGTTTAAAACCAATATGTTCTATGCCGTGGTGGCCGCCACCGGCGTCATCTTTGCCGCCTGTTACATGCTCTGGATGTTCCAGCGGGTGATCTTCGGCCCCACGACCAACGAGAAGAACAAAGATCTTAAGGACCTATCCTGGCGGGAGATCGCCCTGTTTGCGCCCCTGATCCTGTTTATCGTCTGGATCGGGGTCTATCCCGGCACCTTCCTGGACAAGACCAAGGCGACGACGGAGAACTTCCTGGCTATGATGGAAAAGGCCAAATCCATACAGGTTTCCCAATCCCATGTGTTTAAGGGGGAGGCGCAATGACCCTCATCATACCCAGCTTTCATCTGAGCAGTATCGGGCCGTGGTTGACGCTGACGGTGACCGCCATCCTGATCCTGGTGCTGGATGCCCTCTCCCCCAAGGGGCGGAAGGCGTGCTTTTCGTGGGTCGCCCTGGCGGGCCTGGCGGTGGCGGGATTCCAGACCTACGGCCTCTGGGGCCAAACCGGCACCGATTTTGCCCGCATGGTCTATCTTGACAATTTCGCCTTCTTCTTCTACCTGGTCTTCATCCTGGGCGCCGCCCTCACCGTACTCATCTCCCGGCAATACCTGGAGGATTACGGCAAGAATATGGGCGAATATTACGCCCTGGTGCTCTTTGCCACCGTGGGCATGATGCTCATGGCCGCGGGGGCCCACATGATCATGATTTTCCTGGGCCTCGAAGTCATGTCGATTGCGATTTATGTCCTGGCGGGGCTCTTCCGGGAAGACCTGCGCTCCAATGAAGCGGCGTTGAAGTATCTGATCCTGGGGTCGTTTTCCAGCGCCTTCCTGCTCTTCGGCATGGCCATGCTCTATGGGGCCGCGGGCGGCACCCTGTTTTTGAGCGACCTGCCCCAGCGCCTGGGCGCCGACCCCACCATGCGGCCCCTGGTCCTGTTGTCCATTGGCCTGCTGATCGTGGGCTTCGGCTTCAAGGTGGCCTCCGCGCCTTTCCATATGTGGACCCCGGACGTCTATGAAGGCGCGCCCACTTCGGTGACCGCGTTCATGGCCGTAGCGGTCAAAGCCGCGGCGTTTGCGGCCTTCGCCCGGGTCTTTTTCCTGGCCTTCCCGGCCCTGAAGGTGGACTGGAATATGCTCCTCTGGGTCCTGGCCGTGGCCACCATGACCATCGGGAACGTCGCCGCCATTGCCCAAACCAACATCAAACGCATGCTGGCGTACTCTTCCATCGCCCACGCCGGGTATCTCCTGGTGGCCCTGGTGGCCGCCAACCAGTTGGGCGCGGTGAGCCTGCTCTACTACCTCCTGGCTTATACCCTGATGAACCTGGGGGCCTTCGGGGTGGTGATCCTGGTGGGGCGGAAGAAAGACCGCTACCTGAACATCTACGACTACTCCGGCCTGGGGGCCCAGCATCCGGTCCTGGCGGCAAGTATGGCCCTGTTCATGTTCGCCCTGGCGGGGATTCCCCCCACCGCGGGATTCGTGGGCAAGTTCTATATCTTCTCCGCGGCCATCAAGGCCGGTTACATCTGGCTGGCCATCCTGGGCGTCATGAACTCCCTGGTGTCGGTGTACTACTATCTGCGCATCACCGTGCTCATGTATATGAAGCCCGCGGAAGCGGACCTGGGTCCGGTGAGCTTTTCTCCGGCCCAGACCGCGGTGGTGGCCGTCACCGCCGCAGGGGTGCTGTTGATCGGCATTTTCCCGGGCGGCCTCTATAACCTGGCCATGCACGCGGTGAAGATCTTCCCGGGCCTCTAAGCAGCCGCCTATATCGTCCTTTCAGGGTCAGGGCCTCCGGGTCCTGGCCCTTTTTTTGGGCAACCCATCCATCCTTGCGTCCACCAAGGGCACCGGCGGGCGGGGTTCCAACCTGCTTTTCGGCTCTGAAAATGCAAGGCGGGCACCGCCCGCCATCTCCAGGTGGCCGCAGACGAATGCACGCGCCGGTGCAGGCTGGAAAGCCTGTGCCGCCTGGGCTTGCTCCTGCATGGAAAAGTGGCCGATAGCCAGCATCCGGGAGGAAACGTTGGCTGGAGGCGGGCCCTATATCCTCAGCCTTTGCCGGCTTAATAGCTGAGCCTTAT
The DNA here is from genome assembly GCA_041650575.1 of Desulfobaccales bacterium. GTDB lineage: Bacteria > Desulfobacterota > Desulfobaccia > Desulfobaccales > 0-14-0-80-60-11 > 0-14-0-80-60-11. The sequence goes on along the minus strand of JBAZKX010000256.1, from coordinate 283 downwards.
GCTCAGGTGCGACTGCTTCGAAAAGTTACACCTAGGTCATGCTTTACGTCTGGGGCCACAGGCCCATGAGAGACTGCCCTGAAAAATTGGCGCTTCTCGACCCCAAGCCCCTCGCCTTATGCACCAGTTATAGCGTTTGCCATAAATTCATTCCGCCTGCTAATTTTTAAATCCCCCTAAATCCCCCTTTTCCAAAGGGGGACTTTTAAAGCAATTCCTTATAGTTCCCCCCTTTAACAAAGGGGGGTTAGGGGGGATTTTGGCTTCTTAAGCATTGCCATAT
>JBAZKX010000255.1:0-4427 GCA_041650575.1 Desulfobaccales bacterium | reverse complement strand
CCAATTCTCTCTGCCCGGCGGTTCGCTTCTGACGAACGCCAGCGATTGGTACGCGTACCAGAGCAGTAACGCCAACCCTGGCAACCCTACTGTTTTGCCCAACACTCAAATTCAAGACGACATCGCCGCGGCCACCTGGAGCACACCGGTCGATTTTGGAGCCAATGGTACTAGCGGCTCATGGGGCACTGTTACCGGCATCACCACTGTGGCCCACTATATCTGGCTCGACAGCGGTGATGGGACTGATGCGAATTATGTGCTTTTTCGGAGCCAAGATGCAGTTCTTGCCGCCGTCCCCCTCCCACCCGCCGTCCTCCTCCTGGGCTCCGGGCTGCTGGGGCTGGTGGGGTTTAGGAGGTTAAGGAAGGGTTAGCCTAAAAGTTTCATAAGCAAAAACCAAGGCAGGGTCCCCATGACCCTGCCTTTTTATTTTTATTTGCCCGATGGCGACTGACTTGAAATGTGGTTTAGTAGGGGGCCTACATGAAAAAATTCACAGAGAAAGCAGGTCAGAGAAGATTAAACTTGGCAGGAGAGGTTGTCTGGTCATATCTTGACCATTACTATTTAAGGGGGTGGAGTTCCTAAAAATGAGATTCTTCGGTCGCTTTGCTCCCTCAGAATGACATTTTGAGAGAACTTTAGCAGAAGGCCCCCACCATGGGATTAAAGGAATACGAAGCCAAACGGGAATTCGACAAGACCCCCGAACCGAAACCGGTCCTGCGGGCGGAGGGGGAGCGGCTCATTTTTGTGGTGCATAAGCACGCGGCCCGGCGGCTGCATTATGATCTCAGGCTGGAGCTGGAAGGGGTGTTGAAGAGCTGGGCCGTGCCGCGGGGGCCGTCGCTTAATCCTGCCGTAAAAAGGCTGGCCGTCAGGGTCGAAGACCATCCCCTGGATTACCAGGATTTTGAGGGGGTGATCCCGGAAGGCAATTATGGCGCGGGCAGCGTGATCGTCTGGGACCGGGGCTTTTATCAGCACCCGGCCGCCAAGAATAGAGGGGAAAATGAAAGACTGCTTCGGGACGGATTAGAAAAAGGGGACATGAAATTTGTGCTGGCGGGGGAAAAGCTTAAAGGTGAATTCGCATTGGTGAGAACCAAAAAGGACGAGAAGTCGTGGCTGCTGTTGAAGAAAAAAGATAGCTATGCCACGAAAGAGGACATTCTCGGGGAGAACCGTTCCGTAGTGTCTCATAAGACCCTGGAGGAGATTGCCGCCGCCACCCCGAAGAGTTCTGCCCGGCAAAAGAACCTGGACCACATCCGCCTGGCCGAAGCGCTGGAGAGCGAAGACCTGAAGGCTGCCCCGGTCAAACCGATGCCGCACGGCATCAAACCCATGCTCGCCACCCTGGTTAAAGCACCGTTTGATCATCCGGAATGGCTCTTCGAGGTGAAATGGGACGGCTACCGGGCCGTGGCCGAAATTCAGGACGGCAGGGTTTCCCTTTATACTCGGAACCAAATCTCCCTTAATAAAAAGTTCTTCCCGGTTACTGAGGCGTTGCAGAAATTCAGGTTTGAGGCGGTTCTGGACGGCGAAATCGTCGTCGTGGATGAGCAGGGCCAGCCGGATTTCCAGATGCTGCAGAATTACCAGAAATCCGGCCGCGGTTACTTGATCTACTATGTCTTTGATCTCCTGTTTTTCGGTGGACATGATCTGACAGACCTGCCCCTGCTGAAGAGAAAAGCGCTCCTGGAAAAAATTCTCCCTGCTGCCCAGCACATAAAATTCAGCGATCACGTCCGGAAAGAGGGGGTCTTGTTTTTCAAGGTCGTCAAAGAAAAGGGACTTGAGGGGATTGTCGCCAAACATTCCCAAAGCGCCTACCGGATGGGCAGGAGGAGCCGGCGGTGGCTGAAGATCAAGACGCAGCTAGTCCAGGAAGGCGTGATTGCGGGGTTCACCGAACCGAGAGGGGGGAGAAAATATTTCGGCAGCCTGGTCTTGGGAGTGTATGAAGGGAATGAGTTGATTTACATCGGTCATTCGGGAGGCGGATTCGGAGCGGCAAATCTCAGGGACATCTATGACAGATTGCAGCCTCTGATCCAGAACGAATGCCCCTTTAAGGTAGAGCCGCCTGCCGACACCCCGGTCACCTGGGTAAAGCCGGAGCTGGTCTGCGAAGTGGCTTTCGCCGGCTGGACTGAAGAGGGCCTGATGAGACATCCCGTGTTTTCCAGGCTGCGGGAAGATAAGGCCGCCCGGGAAGTGGGGCGCGAAACGCCCGAGGAAATTTGACCAACTATGAAAATCTTTGTCGGTACCAGCGGGTATGGATACAAGGAATGGAAGGGAAAATTTTATCCTGCCAAGATCTCGCCCAAGGAAATGCTGGGCTTCTATGGGGAACGCCTCAGCGCGGTGGAGATCAATAATACCTTTTACCACATGCCCACCGAGCCCGTCCTGACCTCCTGGGCCGAACAGGTCCCCGACGAGTTTGTTTTCGCGCTGAAAGCGCCGCAGGTCATCACGCATCTGAAGCGCTTGAAGGACGTGGGCGGGGAGGCTGAATACCTCTTCAGAACGCTGCCGGTTCTAGGCCGGAAACTGGGGCCGCTGCTGTTTCAGTTTCCCAAGAGTTTTCCTGCGGACCGCGAGCGGTTGAAAGATTTTCTGGCGCTGATTCCCGGCCGTATCTCCTGCGCCTTCGAGTTCCGCCACCCTTCCTGGCTCGAGGCTGAAATTCTTGACCTCCTGCGGGGCAGGGGATACAGCCTGTGCAGCGCGGATACTGATGAGAATCCGGCCGAGATTATCCATACCGCGCCGTGGGGGTACCTGCGCCTGCGCCGTTCCGATTATACCGATGCCGATCTGTCCCAATGGCTGGAAAAAATCCGGGCGCAGCAATGGGAGAAGGCTTTCGTGTTTTTTAAACACGAGGAAGAAGCCAAAGGGCCGGAAATGGCGATACGTTTCCGTGAATTTACCGATCAAGGTGTAGAGGGAATTCAAGACAGGCGGGATAATTAGACTCATTGCCAAAAGTTTTTTCTTATTTACTCCTCACCCCAGCCCTCTCCCACAAGGGGAGAGGGGAATAAGAGGAAAGAACTTTTGGCAATCGCTATAAACGCTCAGCCCAGGCGCGGGAAGGGCCGCACTAAAATGAAGCAGCTTTTTATTGACAGCATGTTAGCCAAAGTATATTAAGCATATCAGGAAGGAATGGTAGCATGTCGGCAGCGTTATATTTCAGCGGTTCGATTTCCAATCCCGCGGGATGGCTGGGGGGCAAGTCCGTGTTGTCTTCCTTTTTTCGCTTTTTTCCCTGCTTTAGGAGCCTCCGCCCGGGACCCTGATCTATGAAGATATTTCCCCGGGTGGAGGACAGGCTCCCCCGGGGTTGGCAGCAACTTGAAACCCCGTGGATTATTCCTGGGGTTTTTTTATTTTTGAGAACCATAGCCCAATGGGAGGATTCACCATGATACTGGTACTGAGCCAAGGCATCACTAAGGAAGCCAAAGAAAGACTAAAGGAAACTCTCCGGTCCGAAGATTACCTGGTCAAGGAAATTAAAGGCGTGGAGGAGACCATCCTGGGGGTGGTGGGTAAAATTCGCCGGGATATCGCTTATTATGAAGCTCTGCCCGGCGTGGCCAAGGCCATCCCCATAACGAGCCCTTATAAACTGGTAAGTCGTGAGTTCCATCCCGCCCCCTCTATCATCAAGATCGGCGACGTGGCCATCGGCGGCGATCGCCTGGTGGTGATCGCCGGGCCCTGCGGGGTGGAGGACCGGCAAAGGACGCTGGACATCGCCCGGACGGTGCGCCAGAGCGGCGCGGTGCTCTTCCGGGGCGGCGCGTTCAAGCCCCGCACCTCCCCTTACTCGTTCCAGGGTCTGGGCGAGGAGGGGCTGAAGATTCTCCGGGAGGTGCGGGAGGAAACGGGGCTGGGGATCGTCACCGAGATGACCTCCATCAGCCAGGCCGACCTCATGATGAAATACGTGGACCTGATCCAGATCGGGGCCCGGAACATGCAAAACTTCGAACTCCTCAAGTGCGCCGGCCGCTTAGGCAAGCCGGTGCTTTTGAAAAGGGGGCTATCGGCCACCATTGAGGAGTGGCTCATGTCCGCTGAGTACATCCTGTCGGAAGGCAACGATCAGGTGATCCTCTGTGAGCGCGGCATCCGCACCTTTGAGCCCTATACCCGGAACACCCTGGATCTCACCGCGGTGCCTATCGTCAAAAAACTGACGCACCTGCCCATCATCGTCGATCCCAGCCACGCCACCGGCCTGCGGGACAAGGTGAGTCCCATGGCCCGGGCCGCCATCGCCGCGGGCGCCGACGGCCTCATCATCGAAGTGCACACCGAGCCGGAAAAGGCCCTCTCCGACGGCCCCCAGAGCCTCTACCCCGGCCAGTTCGAGCAGCTCATGCGGGACCTGT
>JBAZKX010000254.1:0-4434 GCA_041650575.1 Desulfobaccales bacterium | reverse complement strand
ATCGAACACCCCCTTCTGGAAGGACTGCTTGGCGGTTTCCATGGTGGCGAAGCCGGTGATGACGATCACTTCGCTCTTGGGGTGCAGCTTCTTGGCTTCCTCCAGAAAGCGCATGCCGTCGATCTCTTTCATTTTGAGATCGGTGATGATGATGTCATAAGCAGTCTGTTGGATCTGATGCATGGCTTCGACGCTTTGGGTGAAGGTATCCACTTCGAACCCCAGCTTTTCCAGGGCCGGCTGCAAGCGCTTGCACACAATGGGTTCGTCGTCCAGCACCAATATCCTGAGCTTATTTTCCGACATAACTTCCTCCTTCCGGGGGCTTCTCCCTGAAGCGGGAGTTTTGGTAAAAGAAAGCCTCCACAAATTCCGGGACGTCTTCATCGCTGCGCAACTGAATATCCAGTTGGCGGGTGAATCCGATCAACCGGCCCAGGATCTGGAGGCGCTGCTCCATGTCTTCCCGGGGCAGGTGGAGCACCTTGGCCACCACCAGATCCCCTTTGGTGTCAACTTTAAAGTGGAACTGGGACAAAATTTTCTCCAGGAGTTGGGCCCGCCGGGACCGGCGGGTGAGGTCGGTCACCCCGCCCACAAAGCGGAAATAGATGTGATTCCGGGAGGCCTCGGACTCCAGGCGGGCGTCCACCAGGTTAAAGTGGTAGCCCAGCCGCAGGTGCAGATTCATATAGGTTTCGCTGATCACCGCCAGGTTGAAGCCGGATAAGGTGGTAGCGCCGGGGGTTTCGGCCCAGGTCTTGGTGAGGCTGGACATCATCCCCTGGAAGTCCACCGGCACGGGTTCGGTGCTCCAGACTCCGGGGCCGGACAGGCCCTCCCACAAGGCCTTCATGGGCAGAGAGCGGATGTGCTCCGGCAGGAGCTTGGTCCCCGTGGCCTCGGGGGCGATGCCGCCGCCCAGGTCCAACACTTTCAGCCCCAGGGGGATGTCGGAGACCAGGGTGAAAATCCTGACCCCCTTGAAGCGCTTCACGAACCGGGGCAGGTCCATCAATTCTTCCACGGCCTTTTCGTGGATGAACCGGATGACGTCGTGGACCGAGGTGCAGCCGTCCGCGGTAAAATTCGGGTCCTGGGGATCGATCAAATGGAGGGGCGCGATGCGGGCCAGGATCCGCCGGAGCAGCCGGAATTCCGGGGCGTCCTCGAAGGCCAGGGACTGCACCAGTTCATACTGGAGCAGTTCTTTCACCCGTCCCTCATAGATGGTCCGCTGTTTGGTGTCAACGGTGACCTGCAGGCCGGCTGGGAGAATCTCCGTAGCCCGATCCACCCCCACCAGGGTGGGCACCCGGAACTCCCGGGCGATGGTGGCCAGGTGCCCCGCCGCGGAGCCCCGCTCGGAGACGATGGCCGCGGCCTTGGGGACAATGCGGGCCAGCCACGGGGCCGTATATTTGGTCACCAGCACGGCTTCCTCGGGAAAATGCTCCAGGTCCGCGTCGGTGGCGACGTGGGCCACCACCCCCGACCCCACCCCGGCATGGGCCACCACGCCGACATCCTGGAACAGGATGGGGTATAGGGCGCAGGTCTCGCAAATATCCTGGCGCAGGGGCACCTGGGGTTTGGGGATCTGAAGGGCCCGGGATTGCAGGATCCAACAGTTCCCGGCTTGATCCAGGGCCCATTCGATCTCCTGAGGGCGTTTGAAGTAGCGCTCCAGGGTCAGGGCCCAGCGTCCCAGGGTTTTCAGCGCGGTCTCCGACAAGGTTTCCCGGCTCTGGTCCTCCGGCGGTACCGGAGCTTCCTCTTCGCCGCCGCCGGCCAGGGCCCGGACCAATTGTTCTTTCCGGGCGATCTCCTGGACCCGGAGGCGGTGGTAATGACCCCGCTCCACCACGTAGCGGTCCGCGGGGCCGCGGGCCTCCACCACGGTGCGCCCCAGGCCCCAGGAGGCGAACAGCACCATGCAGTCGGCTTCCTGGCCGCTGATATCCATGGTGTGCAACATGCCGCTGACCCGGCTAGGGATCATTTCCTGGCACAGCACCGCCATGGCCGCCTCTTCCCCCAGCATTCCCATCTGCCGCCGGTAGACGAGGGCCTCGGGAGAGTAGAGGCTGGCCAGCACCTGCTTATAGGCCTTGTGGATGCCCCGGGGCTGAACCTGTAGCAGGCTCTCATGCAGGCCGGCAAAGGACAGCTCGCCGTCCTCCCCGTAGGCGCTGCTGCGGACGGCCCAATCCTCGCCGCCCTTCTCGGCTTGCCGCTTGATCTCGCCGGCCACTTCGTGGGGCACCACCCCGGCCAGGATGCTGTACTGGATCTGGCGGGAGGCCTGGCGTTCGTCCTGTTCGCCCGCCACCCAGGCCTCCAACTGGGCGTGGATCCTTTCTTCCAGGTGGTTGTGTTCCAGGAAGAGGCGGTAGGCCCGGGTGGTGATGATAAAGCCGGCGGGCACCGGCAGGTGCAGGTTCCGGAGGGCTACCGCCAGGTGGCCGGCTTTGCCGCCGATGAGCTCGGGACGGTCCGGGGGCGCCTCCTCCAGGCGAATCACCAGGGGCATTTCCTTAGACAATACCAGCCGCCCCCGGAGTTCGGCTCCCAGGGGGATGAAGATGCGGTCAAGGGCGGGATACAGGTCCAGAAACCGGTTGGCCGTGATGAGATTCAATCCTTTCACCATGCGCAAGAGCAGCGTTTGAATCGCTTCGGTAGTGTCGATCAGGTATTTGCGGTCAAAGATATACTCTCCGCCGGATTTCTCTCCCAGGTCGGCAATGAGCTCCATGACCCGCTGGTGGTCTTGCAGCAGGGCCTGGAAATGCTCAAAGATCTCGGGAAAAGCCACCAAATGCGGCTTGGGTCCGATAATCCGGTTCCAGAGACGGTGGAGAGCTTGCCACATGGAGTCCGTTCCCATTTACCCGCGGTCAGCGCTCAGCAAAAACCTGATGGCGATGCCCCGGCAACTCCCAGCCCGGGTTGCCTCTTTAAGGGAGAAAAACATAACATAAACACGATGATCGCCCCAAGCAAACCTGCCGGCTTCATAAATGCGCCCGGCCCTTAGTGGCCGCCGCCGCCCTTAAAGAGGAAGCCCATGGCAAAGCCCGTGACGATGGCGATAATCACCGCCACCACGCCGTAGGTGAGCCCGTGCTGGTAGGCCAGGGTGGCCAGCATGGCCGGGAAGCCCACCAGGGCCACGGTCAGGTCAGCGCAGGCGTGGTCCACCACCTTGCCGTCGGCGATCACCGAGAGGCAGACCTTATAGGTGCCGGGCCTGGTGTTGGTGGGCAGGGGAAAGACGCCCGTGACCGTGCTCTCTCCCCCGGCGGCGGCCTTAACCGTGAGGGCCCCGGGCCGGGAAGAGTAAATCTGCTCGCTTTCCTTGAGTTCGAGAAATTGCTTGAGAAACTCCGGCCATTCCGCGGCCTCGAGGCTGCCGGCGAAGGTAATGCGGTTCTCCAGGGCTTTATAGCCCCAGGTGGCATCAGCCGGGGGCGCGGTGAGCAATTCCTTGCCCGTGCTCATGACCAGGTAGAGGGAGGGGGCGTCATGGATGGTGATTTCGCCCACGTTCATCCACAATCCGGCCCGGCGGCCCTTGCGCATGAGGTGTTCGTCGGCGCTGGTGCCCATGACTTCGAGGACGACCTGGGCCCCCGCGGGCACCTGGCCGGTGACCGTCACCGTCTGTCCGCTAAAGAAAGTCCCGATCTGCACGCTGTTGGGAGAGACCGTCAGGGCCGAAACCGCGGCCTGAGCCGGCAGCCATCCGGCCAGCAGGAATGCCGCCGCCAGGAGTGCAACTTTGCAGGAAAAGGATTTGAGGGACCGCATCTTAGTGCCCACCTTTAGGCGCCAGCAGGAGATGGGGCGGCAGCACCAGGCTCACCAGCATCTGCACCATCACCAGCAAGACGATGGAGGCCAGGAGAATCTTGAGCTGATCGGCCTTGAGGCGCTTGCTGAGGCGCACCCCGAACTGGGCCCCCAGGGTGGAGCCCAGCAGCAGGATAATGGCCAGGACCATGTCCACCGTATGGTTGGAGACGGACTGCATGACGGTGACGTTGATGCATGTGAAGAGGATTTGCAGCAGGCTGGTGCCCACCACCACGTGCATGGGCATGCGCAGCATATAGACCATCACCGGCACCATGATGAAGCCCCCGCCCACGCCCATGATGGCCGCCAGGATGCCCACGAACACCCCCAGGACCAGAGGGAGGATAGGGGAGAGGACCACGCCCGATTTCTCGAATTTCATCTGGTAGGGGAGGGCCTGGATCATGCGGTTGTAAAGGGAGACCTTGGCGGGCGCTTCCACCCGCGGGGTTTCCACCGGCTTTTTCCGCATGCTCTGGAGGCTTTCCATGAACATGTAGAAGCCGATGACGCCCAGCATGACCACGTAGGTGATCTTGATGACGAAGTCGGCATTGCCCATGGCCCGGAGCA
>JBAZKX010000253.1:0-4436 GCA_041650575.1 Desulfobaccales bacterium | reverse complement strand
GTGGATCTGAACACCCGGCCCCTCTCTCCGGCTGACTGGCAATGGGCCGACCTGGTGATGATCACCGGCATGATTATCCAGCGGGAAGGAGTCTTGACCCTGATTCGCCAGGCCAGGGCCTTGGGGAAAACCACGGTGGTGGGGGGGCCCTATGTCACCTCCACGCCTGAGGAGGCTCAGGCCGCTGGGGCCAATTTCGTGGTGCGGGGCGAAGGCGAGACCGCCATCCCGCATTTTTTAGCAGCCCTGCGGCAGGGCGAGGCCGGCGGAGTGATCCAGGAGGACAGCAAACCGGATATGTCCACCTCTCCGGTACCCCGTTTTGATCTGCTTGACCTGGAAGACTATGTCACCATGAGCATTCAGACCTCCCGGGGGTGTCCCTTCGACTGTGAATTCTGCGACATCGTCAGCCTTTATGGCCGCAAGCCCCGCTACAAAAAGCCCGCTCAGGTCATCGCGGAACTGGAGACCCTCTATCGCCTGGGTTGGCGTCAGGTAATCTTCGTCAGTGATGACAACTTCATCGGCAACAAGAAACACGCCCGGGACATTCTGGCGCCACTGATTGTCTGGATGAAGAGCAATGGAGAGCCTTTCGGTTTCTATACCCAGGCCTCGGTAAACTTGGGTCATGACCTGGAGATGATCGATCTCCTGACGGCTGCGAACTTCAGTCATATTTTTCTGGGGGTGGAGACCCCCGAACCGGAGATTTTGTCCCGCAACCAGAAATACCAGAACCTGAAAGAGCCTCTCGGGCCATCCCTGGCCACCATCGGCGCCAACGGCCTCTCCATGGTGGCCAGCTTTATCATCGGCTTCGACCACGAAGCCGCCGGCGCCGGCAACCGGATCTGCGACTTCGTGGAAAAGTACAACATCCCGGCGGTGATGCTAAACCTCTTGCAGGCGCCGCCCCATACCCGCCTCTGGGAACGCCTCAAACAGGAGGGCAGACTGCTTGACCTCCAGACTACGGGAGATTCTTACGGGCTGGCCCTCAACTTTCTTCCCACCCGTCCCGCCGCCGAAGTCATAGGGGAATATGTCGGCGCCATTGACCGTCTGTACGAACCCGCCGGGTATCTGGCCCGAAGTTACCGCTATTTCCTCAACATGAGGCCGACCCGCCAGGCCCTGGCCCGGCGGCAGGGAGCGACTCTGGAAGCCACCACCGCCTCATCCAAGCCTGGCTCCCCCCTCCGGGAGCGAGCCCGGGAATGGGGCGTGTTTCTCAGGCTTCTCTGGCTCCAGGGAATTCGGCCTCCTTATCGCGGGCAGTTCTGGAGGCAGCTCTGGGGAATTTTCCGCCGCAATCCGAGCCGTTTCAGGACCTACCTCTTATCCTGCGTTATGGGCGAAAATCTCTTTGCCCTTAGAAAAGAGATCCTCCGGAAATGGAGAAGGATTGATGCGGTGGGGAATGAACCGGAGACCGCGTCTGCAGATCTTTATTCGGCCGTGGGGGGCAAGTAACGGGACGGGGCGGTTCGAAATTGCGGCGGACTCAATAGGCGTGCCGGTCTCCAAACCCCCGAAAAATCGTAAGGCAGATGATCTTTATATCGAACCACAACGACCAGTTGCGCAGATAATCCAGGTCGAATTCCACCCGCTTTTCCATCTTTTCCAGGGTTTCCGTCTCCCCGCGCCAGCCGTTGATTTGGGCCCAGCCGGTAAGACCGGGACGCACCTTGTGACGCAGCATGTATCCCGGAATGAGACGCCGATAGTACTCGTTGTGCGCCACCGCATGGGGCCTGGGACCGACGATGGACATGGCCCCGGTGAGGACATTGAAAAACTGGGGAAGTTCGTCCAGACTGTTCCGCCGCAACCACTTGCCGAACGGAGTCACCCGATCATCATCCTTGGTCGCCTGGCAGATCTTGGGGCCGTCTTCGCATACTCTCATGGTCCGAAATTTATAGACCATGATTTCATGGCCGTCCAGGCCGTAACGCCGTTGCTTGAAGATGATGGGCCCCGGAGACGACAATTTCACCCCCAAGGCGATCAGGACCAGAAGCGGCGACACCAGAACCAGGATCAGGCCGGCCAGGATCAGGTCTTCCACCCGCTTCAGCCAGCCGTTGACCCCGAAAAAGGGAGTTTCCCACAAGGCAATGAGCGGTATGCCCCGCAAATCGGTCAGGCTGGATGATAGGAGAGAAAAAGTAAAGATATCCGGGACATAATATACCGAAGCCGTGGTGTCCTGGAGGGATTCCACCACCTCCCTGAGGCGTTTTTCGGCGCGCAGCGGCAAGGCCAAATAAACCATGCGCACCTGTTGGTCCTGGACGAACTCGATCATGTCGTCCAGGGTGCCCAGCACCGGATAGACGTGGTGATCCGAGGGCAGGTGGACTTCCCCCGTCACCCGGTCATCGAAAAATCCCACCAGGCGCATCCCCAGCCAGGGGGTATCCACCACATTTTTCGCCAGGCGCCGTCCCAGGTCGCCGGCGCCGGCAATCACCACGGTGCGGGTGTTGCGGCCTTGCTGCCGCAGCCACCGCAGGCCCCAATAGACCTGGAGACGCAGCACCACCAGGGCCAGGGGGGTCAACGCCATCCAGGTGAGGAGAACTTTCCGGGAAAAATGCACCGAAGTCTTGGTAACATAACCCGCGGTCGTCAGGACGGCCACGATCACCAGCCAGGCCAGGAAGACCTTCCGCACCATGCGCACCAAATCGGCGCCGCGCCAGGGCTGATAGAGTTCGGCGGCCCGAAAGACCATGATGGTTAGCAGGAAGGTGAACAGGCCCAGGATCTGGAATCTGATCCGGAAGGTTTCACCATAGGCCAGGCAGATCAGGAACAGCAACAATACCACCACGATCCCGTCCAGGAGCCATTGCAGCCTGGAGATGATCCAGCGGTATTCGTCGAAGATTCCCTGGCGGCGATTAATCACGTCTGTCTCTCCTGCCTGAACCTCTGATCATCGGTCCTGACTAACCAGCCCATTAAGCAAGGCTTCCCATTGTCCCAATATTTTACCACGTCCCAGCCGTTCTTCGGCATATTTACGGGCCTCAAGCCCCATTTTTCTCCGCCTGGCCGCGTCTTGCGCCAGAGCCGAGACTGCCCGGGCCAGGGAACCGGCATCCTCCGGGGGCGTCAAGACCCCGGCCTGGGACTCCAGGGTGATTCGTCCCAATTCAGTGTCCGGCCGCGCCGTGGCAATAAACGGCCGGCCCGCGGCCAGGATGTTGCCCAACTTTGAAGGCATGACCAGATCCGAAGCCTTTTGCCTCTGGATCACCAGGTGAATATCTGCCGCGGCCAGAAGCTGGGGGAAGCGGTCTCGCGCTTGCAAGGGCAAAAAGCTCACGGTATCGAGACCAACGTTCCGGGCGCGGCTCAATAGCTGTTCCCTGGCCGCCCCCTCCCCCGCGAGAATATACCGGATACGGCGATTATGACGGGTGAGGTCGGCTGCTGCCAAGATGACCTCCAAACCCTGCTTTTCCCCCATATTGCCGGCATAGAGAACCAGAATCTCATCATCGAGCCCCAACTCCCGCCGCCTGGCCCGGCGGCCGGCATCGGGCTTGATATCGTCCAGGTCGGCCCAGTTGGGCAGCACGTGAACCTGGTCCGGCGAGGCCCCCTTTTCCTCAATTCTGGCCGCCATGGCCCGGGAGATGGTGGTCACCGCCTGGGCCCGGGCGAAGAGAAAACGCTCCAGGCCCGAAAGGAGGCTCAATAGCTGCGGTTGCCGGAGGATCGCCAGTTCCCGGGCGGCATCCAACTGTAAGTCCTGGACATGGAAGATAAAGGGGATGCGTTGCCGCCGAGCCAGGAGCGCCGGGATCAGTCCCGATTGCAGCAGGGGGCAGACCGCCAGAACCGCATCCCAGGGCCGGGCCCACAGAGCCGGCCACCAGGCCAGGCTGCTGGCCCCGAAAGACAACTCGTGCAGCACCCGGCCTCGGCCGGTCACCTGGGCCGGGCAATAAAGCGGGGCCCGCAACACCTCCACTCCCGCCAGCCATTCCCGCCGCCAGGCCGGCCGCCGATAAGCCGCCGGCACCCGCCACTCCGGATAATACGGCGGCGCCGCGAGCACGGTGACCAAGTGCCCCCTGGACCTCAGCCAGGCGCCCAACTCCCCGGTGTACCGCCCGATGCCCACGAACTCCGGGGCATAATTAATGCCGTGAATTAAAAGACGCAATGCTTCACCCCTGGCCGGGCCGCCACGACCAGGCAGTCTCCGCCCTGCTCTCGCTTCTGTTGCGGCCTCATCGCCGGGTATAGAGCCATGGTTACCTGGGTTTTATGGGGCGACAGGGGTAACCGTAACACACCATGCCCGGCGGCATATCATGAAACACGCTGGACCGAGCCCCAATAACCGTATTGTCGCCTATGGTGACTCCGGGGGCCACATACACATCGGCGGCAATCCAAACGCCGTT
>JBAZKX010000252.1:0-4439 GCA_041650575.1 Desulfobaccales bacterium | reverse complement strand
ATAGGAACCCCCTTTTTCAGCCGCTCCTCTTTAATTGCCGCCATTGCCTGCAAGGCCAGTTGAGAGGCCTCCAACTGCGCCGAATAGTAGGGACTTCTTTCGGTTATCTGGAACCGCTCAACCGCCAGGCCACCCCCGACTGCAAAGACCGCCACCAGGATAATGGCCAGAAGAGGAGTGCCGTGGGGCCGCCAATAAATTTTTTTCATCGATTCAGGGCCTCTCCGAATATCAGGACGAGGATGAGCCGGACAATGATTGCCGCGGTGAGCAGGGAACAGATCGATTCTATGACTCCCTGCCGATCCAGCCAAACCGCGATGAGTCCGGGAATGATAAAGCCGATGACGGCAAATTCCAGCTCGCTCACCCCGGGATGGACGAAATATCGTGCCAGCATGCCCATGAGGTAACCGGCCAGGATCATCAGGACCGTGCGCCGCCTCCCGTAGACAATAACGAAAGAACCGATGGCTCTTACCAGAACAAAGGCGGCAAAACCCGCGGCAAGGGTCGTCGCCACTACGACCGGTTGGGTGAGATAGAGGGCAAGATATCCTGGCACCACCAGGCCAGCCCCGGCGAGTCCGAATATTTCCGCCAGGAAGATGCTCACTACCAGGCCTATGCCGATGGAAAAGGGTAGCAGCTCGATCATAAAAGTTCCTTCTTCAGGACTTCTTTCAGGATGCTCCGGTGACGGAAAAAGCGGGTCAGGCTGAGTCCCTGACCCTTAGTATTCCCCATACCCACAACCACCGCGGAGCTTCCGGCGAGTTCCACGATGAGTTCGAACAGGTCGCTGTCGCCTTTATTCTCCGCGAAGATTAGCTTATCGGCGGCAATGCCCCGGGATATGGCTGCCCTGGTAAAAAAATAGGTGCCCGTGCCCATGAGGAGGTAGTGATCAGCCGGAGACCACGTGGCGCAGGCTTCGCCGAGTTGTTGCGAACGGACCGGCCGGTCGGCCCGGCAATTGAAGATTACAATCCGTTTTTCCACGTCCGGATGCTGGTTAAGCGCCAGGTCCCAGAGGTGACCGGTTGATTCCGGGTCGTTGGCCGCAAAGGCATTGACGAAGTAAATGTGCCGGCCGAAGAACCGGATGGTGGAGAAGGTGAGGGCTCCCGGGTCAGGTGCGGCCTTCCACATGCCCCGCAGCGCCTTTTCGCGGGACACCCCCAGATCGAGACAAACCTTGAGGGCCAGCGCCACGTTTTCCTTATGTTCCACGTAGGAAAACCTGACCATTTCCTCATCGGTGATAGCCGCCACTTCCTCCGGCCGCACCGCGCTGAGCCTGGTCCCCCGGTCCCGGGCAGCCTGCTCGAAGATAGGGATATGCCTGGTGTCGGCCGTAAACAGCTTGGCCCCGACTGGCGTTGTCCCAGCCAGAGCTAGCGCCACATTGTCTTCTTCCGGACCCATGACATCGAGATGGTCTTCCCGGGCATTGGTGATAACCCCGTGGGTCGCTCTGATGAACCTTGACTCGCAGAGCCACTGGAGCAAGGGCTGAAGCGCCATGCACTCCACCACCACGGCTTGGGCCCCGTTGGCGGCCGCGACGGCAATGACGCGCACCTGCTCGATGACATTGGCCCCTGCAGGTCTAAAGACCGGATACTCCGAGCCGTCGGGCAGGATAAACCTGGCCAGAGTTCCGGTGGTCTTGGCACAGGTCGGAATGCCCTGCTCCCGCAAGCCTCCCGCAATCAGCCGGACGACGCTGGATTTTCCCCTGGTGCCGTTGACGTGGATGCGGATCGGTATCTTCGCAATATTTCGTTTATGAAAAATAGCCTCCAGGACACCCAGGAAGACCAGAACCACAAAGAAAAAGAGGACTATTTCTATTCCGAACATGTATTTCCGATTTTTTAAACTTAATATAATACCTACTTAGGAAATGACAATATGAGCCGCAGAATGGAATTCTCCGGCCTGTTGCCTGCGTGCGGCTGGCACCGCAGCATTTTTGGTAATCCATATTCGGGAACCAAATGGCTAAGATGATTTCTCACCTGTTTCTGTCTGTCCTCATTCTCCTGGTCCTTCCCCCCCTCCCAGGAAGTCAGGCCTTGGGAGAGCAAGGTTCGCCCCCGCCCCCTCCGGAGTTCAAGTCCGGAGTCATAGCTGCAGCCCACCCTCTGGCTGCAGAGGTCGGCATAGAGATTCTGAAAAAGGGAGGAAACGCGGTTGACGCCGCGGTGGCCACTGCTTTTGCCCTGGGTGTGGTGGAGCCCAATGCCTCCGGGATCGGGGGCGGGGGGTTCATGCTGATTTATTTGCCCAAGTTCTTAGGTGCGAAGGTGGTGGCCATCGATTATCGCGAAACCGCGCCGTCCAAGGCGACCGCCAAAATGTTTCAGAAGCTGGGGCCCGACCAAATGAAGATTGGCCCTCGATCGGTGGCTGTGCCGGGAACCGTAGCCGGGCTGACGCTGGCCCTTCAGAAATACGGCACCATGGCCCTGAAGGACGTCCTGGAGCCTGCCATTCAACTTGCCGAACAAGGTTTTCCAGTCACCAAACTCCTCAATAGCATGATGGCCAATAATGTCCCCAAGCTTTCGAGGTTCCCTGCCGCGGCCCGAATCTACCTTAAGGACGGGCGCCCCTTTAAAGTGGGGGATCGCTTGTATCAGAAGGACCTGGCCGAGACTTACCGCCTGATTGCGGCGCAGGGCCAGGAGGTTTTCTACCGGGGAGCCATTGCTGAGGCCATTGCCAAGGAAATGCAACAATCGAAAGGATTGATCACCCGGGAGGATCTGGCCAACTATCGGCCCGTCGCAAGGTTCCCGGTCGAAGGGAATTATCGTGGATATGAAATTATTTCCATGGGGCCGCCCAGTTCAGGAGGAACCCAAGTCATTGAGATCCTGAATATTCTCGAAGGATACGATATGGCCCGGCTCGGCCTGAACAGTCCCGAAAGTATTGAGATCATGGCCGAGGCCATGGAAAAGGCATTCTCCGACCGGGCGGAGTATATGGGAGATCCGGACCTGGTGAAGGTTCCCCTGGCAGAGCTGCTTTCCAAGGAGCACGCCGAAAAATTAAGAAAGGGGATGAAAACTAAACCAAAAGACCGGTTGCAGGGAAGATTAATTACCGGCAATATTGCTTTCCAAGAGTCCGATCAAACCACCCATCTTTCCGTTGCTGATAAGGAAGGAAATCTGGTCGCTTTAAGCCAATCCATCGATGCTTTTTTCGGCTCCGGAGTGGTAGTGGCGGGAACTGGCATCCTGTTGAACGACGGCATGGGGGATTTTTCCCCTGAAGCGGACGGGCCGAATTCCATCGAACCGGGGAAAAGGCCCCTGAGCAACATGTCCCCCACCTTAGTGCTCAAAGACGGCAAGCCTTATCTGACCATCGGCACACCCGGGGGGACCAGAATCACCTCGGCATTGGCCCAGGTTCTGATGAACCTCATCGATCATCGCTTAACGCTGCCGGAGGCGATTAATGCGCCAAGGGTTCACCGTCACACCAAAACCGGAGAGCTATTATTAGAATCCCGCATTCCCAGAAAGGTCAGAAATGTTCTGGCCCGCAAAGGATATCCCCTGGTTCTCAAGAAAGATTTCGATATCTATCTAGGCGGGGCGCAAGGGGTGACGATCGATGCAAAGACCGGCATGCTTTTCGGGGCCGCGGACCCCCGGCGGGAAGGAGCCGTCAGCGGATATTGAAGAAGTATTCAGGACGTCGAATAATGAAGATTTCAAGATGCCTTCTATATCTGCGCGAGTTCAATCAAAATGACAGGTTTTTGATATGGTTATTATAGTTGGATATAAAAACCTAAGGGGATTATAAATTAAAGCATTCAGTGTATGGTGGGCGGTGCGCACCGATAGAGGGTGGACATGCGGGTCCGCCCTTACGGGGAGGCGCCCAAGCGGGAACTGGGGCGGAAAGTGGGGGCATGCCCACTGCGACTTTACTAATTTATTTAATCATCGTAGTATGGTATAGAGCATAAAATGGCAGCGTTGCGGAGGACATGAGCATGGAGCGTCGGAATTATCCTCGCACTGAGGCGACTATTCCTATTGAATGCAATGTGCGACCCCTTGAAGCCACAGAAGAACCCTGGATAGGCCGCGGAGCCCTTGCCAATCTCAGCCTTACCGGGATATTTTTCTTCCCAGATAACCAGCCGCCATTCAAACAAGGGGACATCAGGGAATTCACCTTCTCTCTCTCGCACGCGGTCGAGGGATTTTCCAAGCCATTAAACATTAAGGCGAGGGGTAAGGTGATGCGAATCGAAATGAGTGAGGACCATACATGCATTGGAGTGGCGGTGCATTTTCTTACCGGGCCATATTTCGGCTAACCAATAAATCTGAACAGTTAGAGACATTCCCTTTCACTCTGGCCAGGTCTACAGGGAGAAGCACTCGGACTTGGCCGCGCAGGAA
>JBAZKX010000251.1:0-4448 GCA_041650575.1 Desulfobaccales bacterium | reverse complement strand
GCAGAGCTCGCAGTCCCAGGCCCCCCAGGGCGGGTTTGAGCCATTCCGGCAGGACTAGGCGGCGAAACCAGCTATCGGTGGCGTAGATGCCCACGGTGAAGGCGATGGCAATCAGCCCCGCCAGCAATCCCAGCGCCAGATAGACCAGCAGTTCGACGTTCTGATGAAAGACAAAGGGGGCCACTGCGAAGGTGGGGAAGTCCCCGAAAAATTGGCGGGAAATCAAGACCCCGACGATGGCGGCGATTACGATGTGGCCCAAATAGACCACTTCCATATCCGCCAGGATGACTTCGATAGTGAACAGCGCCCCGGCGATGGGGGTGTTGAAGGTAGCCGCGAAACCCGCGGCCACGCCGCAGGCCAGGCAGATGCGGCCCTTGCCCTCGCTGAACCTGAACAGACGGGTCATGGCCGAGCCGATGGCGGCCCCGAGACCCACCACCGGACCTTCCCGGCCCACCGACCCGCCGCTGGCGATGGTGAGCGCGGTGCACCCGGCCTTGAGCAAGGCCATACCGGGGGATATGCGCCCCTCATGCAAGGCTGCGGCCTCGATCACTTCAGAGACCCCGGGGCCTCGGGCCTCCGGGACCCGGAAGGCGATCAGCGGCCCTACCGCCAGCCCGCCCAGGGTGGGGATCAGGAGCTTGAGCCACCAGGGCGCCGCCATCACCCGGGCCATAAATTCCCCCTGGCCCGGCCATAATCCCCATTGTCCTACTTTGATGAGAACGAGAAATCCCAGGGTTCCCACCCCGGCCAAAGCGCCGATGCCGATGGCCAGGATCAGAAACAGGATCTCTTTGGTTTGGTATCTCAGGCGCATAGGACCGATCAAAAACCCGCGGGCTCAGGAGGGTACGGAGGCCCGCCCCACCTTAAACCAGGCACGGCGCGCTTCAGCCCTGCTCTTCCAGTTCTACCTTGAGGGAAAAGAAATCCAGGAGGTCCTTTAGAGTGACCAGTCCCACCAGACGGCCGTTTTCCACCACCAGCAGCCGGGTAACCCCGCTCTGATTCATCCTGGCCAGGGCCTGGATGGCGTCCGTGTCGGGGGAGATGGTGTTTTCCGGGGAACAGGCGCCGGCCGCTTCCCGGATGGTCTCCCGGCTCCAGGCCTCCCGGGGAATCTCCTTGACCTGGCGGGTGGTGATGCAGCCCGCCAGCTTATCCCCGGACATCACCGGGAACATCTTATAGTGGTATTTGTAGATATAATCTTCCACCAACTGCTCCACGGTGATGGAATCCTGGACCGTTACCGGGCTGGTGTTCATGAAGCGGCGCACCGACTCCCCCTCCAGGGCTTTGCGCACCAGGATTTGCTGGTAGGACATCTGAGCCGCGTTTCTCAAAAACAGGCCGATGAGGAACATCCACAGCCCCCCGATGACGTTGCCGCTGATGAACTGGAAGATGCCCAACACGATGAACCCCACGCCGAAGCCGGCGCCGATAGCGGAGGAGACCCGGGTGGCCCAGCGCAGATTATCCCTGGCGCCCCAGAGGATGGAGCGCAGCACCCGGCCGCCGTCCAGGGGAAAGGCCGGCAGCAGGTTAAAGGCCGCCAGGATGCCGTTGATATAGGCGAGATAATAGGTGACCCCGTTGACCGGGGTGGACCAGCCGCTGGACAGCCCCAGGCGGTAAATCCCGTAAAATATCACCCCAATGGCGAGGCTGGACAGAGGCCCGACGATGGCCATGGTGAATTCCGCTCGGGCGGTGGGGGGTTCATCGCCCATCTCGGCCACCCCGCCGAAGATAAACAGGGTGATGCCCTTCATCTGCATGCCGAATTTCCGGGCCACCAGGGAATGGCAGAATTCGTGGGCCACAATGGAGGCGAACAGCCCCAGGGCCCCCACCACCCCCATGATCCAGTAGGTCTCCCGGGAAAATTTCGGGTACATATAGGGAAAGAGCCCGGCGGCCAGGGACCAGGTAATCAACACTGCGATAACTATCCAACTCGCATCGATGCGGACCTCGAACCCGAGGAGCTTAAACAGTTTCAGGCGTTTACCGAACATCTCTTACCTCCGCGTGAACTTGAAACTTCATCGTGAAAAAGCAAAATCCCCTAAATCCCCTGCGGTTCGCTTAAGTATTGGGAATTTCGCCTTTTGTGGGGGCAAGGTTTCCCCGCCCTCTTTGCATTCCGATTCATATTTCTTGTCGCCATATTCCGCCCTAACTTGAGAGATCGCGGCCTCTCGGCGGGCTGGCCGCGACCCCGGACTTACCTGCAAGGGTAAGTCCCTGATTCTAGAGAGTCAATAGGTTTCTGCCTGGTGGTGAGGCTAAAGGGCCTGCGGGGGGCGGGAAATTGGCAGACTTCCCGCAAAATCACCCGTTCAACGGTTGCATAGACCGCCGCCATGATTATTTTATGCTGGATTCCGGCCTTTCTCCGGGCCTTCCTCGGCCCCTTAACCGAGCCAATCTGTGAGCCATTATATGAGGGAAGCCCAGGCCGCGGACCAGCCTGATGACGGCGGTCCCGCTGACCAATGACGCATTTCCTGCATCACTGCCACGCACATTATTTATCACTTGAAGGAGGATTGGCCATGAAGCACAGAAGGCTTAAATGGCTGTTGCCGCCACTAATGTTGGGATTAATCCTGGTTTTGGGCATGGGGTCTTTCTGGGGTTCCAAAGAGGTTACCGCCCAAACTAAACAAGAATCCAGCTACTTGCCGGTGCACATCACCGAACCCTTCGCCACCACCATGACCCGCATGCAGGGAGAAAAAGCCAAGATCATGGCCCGGCAGATGGAACTCCTGAACAGCCGCTATGATTTAGCCGACCACCCGGCTTCCGGGGTCACCATGACTCGGGGCAAGCCGGTGCAGGCAGGCGTCCGGGCCAAACTGCCCGCGGGCCAGACTTGGGAAAAACTGGCCGCCCTGACTCCGGAGCAGATCAAGGAGAAGGGGCTGTTTCCCATCGGCTTCCTGCCGCTGCCTCATCCCAATCAACCAGAAGGGGGCATGGTTTTCCCCAAGTTTCTCATTGACGAGATCAAAAAGCAGGAAGCCCGGGATCTGACCCGTTTCGACCTTGATTTCGACCTGCCGGACCGCTTCCTGCCGGAATTTCCCGCCCCCATCTTCCTCACCACCCGGCCTGATCTGGGAGACGTCTCCCAGGGCAAACTGGTGACCCTGGAAAACTACTACGAGCTGTTTAACGGCATCCTGAACCCCAAGCAGATCGAGGGTCTGCGGCTGCTGCTGACTCCCTTCATGCAGCAGCAGTTCAACCAGACGGAAGACCGGCGTTCCGAGCGGCCCAGCCTGGGCGTGGCCTGTTTCGACTGCCATGCCAACGGCCACACTGACGCGGCCACTCACCTGGTGGGCGATATCCGGCCTCAGCAATTCCGCCACCGCATCGATACGCCGTCGCTCCGGGGCGTGAATATCCAGCGCCTCTTCGGCTCCCAGCGGGCCTTGAAGACGGTGGAGGATTTCACCGAATTCGAGCAGCGGGCCGCCTACTTCGACGGCGACCCGGTCATTGCCACCAAAAAAGGCGTCAACATCCTGGAGCGGGGCTCCCAGGTGCACTTCATGGCGGAGTTTCAGGAAATCCTGGACTTCCCCCCGGCCCCCAAGCTGGACGTCTTCGGCAAACTGGACCCCAAAAAGGCCACTGAGGCGGAAGTGCGGGGCCAGGCGGTGTTCTTCGGCAAGGGGCAGTGCGGCGATTGCCATCCGGCGCCTTATTACACCGACAATAATATGCATAACCTGAAGACCGAGCGCTTCTTCAAGCCCCAGATGGTCAATGGCCGCATGGCCGCCATGGATGGACCCATCAAGACCTTCGTCCTGCGGGGCATCAAGGAGTCGCCCACCTATCTGCATGACGGCCGTCTCCTCACCCTGGAGGATACCGTGGAGTTCTTCAACCTGGTGCTGGGAACTAAACTGAATCAACAGGAAAAAGAGGACCTGGTAGCCTTTATGCGGGTCTTATGACCGGCGCGGGGGACGCCGGCCCGCCTCCCGGCGAAGGGCGTCCCCCACGTCAATGCGGACGAATGTTTTGAGAGCGGCTGTCCCGCCTAAAAATCCTAGTCTGGCCGCCACGCCCACAGCAATCCTGCCTTAGGGTGCGGGATTCAAGACGGATCCTGGTCCCGGGGCCCGAACTCCGCCCTGGCGTCGTAGACGAACAGGGCTCGCAGCTTATCCCAGAAATCGCCCCCCAACACGAAAAGGCTGGCCAGGAAGATAAAGTCCGCGGCCAGGTTGACGTAGAGCCGAAGCGGGGCGTGATCCGGCAGCCAGTGGGGCACGTAAGCCATGATGTAGGTGGGGATAAGGGGCAGCAGGAACATGACCAGGCCCACCCGGTAGCGGGTCCGGCGCACCGGGCTGGGAGGCCTCAGGCGCTTCAGCCAGGCGAAGAGTTTATCTTTGAGATAGACG
>JBAZKX010000250.1:0-4460 GCA_041650575.1 Desulfobaccales bacterium | reverse complement strand
GACCCACACCCGGTCCAGGAGTTGGTTGAGGCGCACGTTTTCCAGGGCCGCAGCCACGGCCTCCGGGTCCAGGTCGATGGCCAGGACTTCCGCGCCCAGGCGGGCCGCGGCCAGGGCCAGGATGCCGGTGCCGGTGCCCAGGTCCAGCACTTGCCAGGGGTCGCCGGAGTCGGGCAGGCTCTGCTCCCACACCTGCTCCAGGGCCTTTAAGCACAGCAGGGTGCTGGCGTGGCGGCCGGTGCCGAAGGCCATGCCGGGATAGATGGTGATCACCGTCTCTCCCGGTTGGGCGGCGTAGTCCTCCCAAGGCGGCCGAATAACCAGACGGTCCGTCAACTTCAAGGGCTTGAAATGGGCCTTCCAGGCCTCGGCCCAGTCCTCCTCCGCCACCTGGCGGACCTCGAGGCCCAGGGGATAGAGCTCGTAATTACTGAGGCGCTTCAGGTAGTCCTGCAACTCCTGGCGCTGCCAGGCGCCGTATTCTTCGGGCCGGAAATAGGCCCGAATCACCACGCCGCCCGCCGGTGCGTTCTCTTCTTCGATGATGACGCCCCGGCCGCTGAAGTCCGTGAGATACAATGATGCTTCTTCCTGCATCCGGGCGGGCACCAGGACGCGTACTTCGATCCAGGTTTCTTGAGCCATGGTCAAAGTATAGCCACCGCGGGATCGGATTGCAATAAGATAGAAATGTCAACATGTTGGGTTTTGGCGGCTTATCTCGGCCATGAGAATCGAAGAAAACCTGGCAGCTCATCAGCAGCTACTTCTCATGCCTTATTTGGTAGCCCCGGCGTCCGGGGTCAAGCGGCCTGCAAGAGCTCCAGAATCCGGGCCGGAAGCTCATCCCGATTCCCCGGCGTGACCATGAGGAGGGTTTTGTCGGGCTTGGCCTTCAGGGCCGCGATCAGGCCGCCGCCTTTTTCGGCCACGGTGATCAGCAGCGGCACCGGGGCCTCATTCCAAAGGCGCATCATGGCCACCACGAACCGCTCCGACAGACACTCCATCTTCCCCACTTCGTCCACCACGATGAGATCGATCCCCGGCCGGAATTCCAGGGCCGGCAGAGCCACCCGGTGAAAATTGTCCAGATCGACGCCGTATTTGCCCACCCGATTGAGACCGGGAAAGTCAACGTGGCTAAGAAGCGCTGTCTCGCCGGCCAGGGTGACGATCTCAAATCCCAGGCGGCGGCCATGCTCCCGCACCTCCCGGGTATAGAAACCCCCGGCTTGGCCCGGGAAACGGCCCACCACCTTCTGGACCACCGTGGTCTTGCCGCACTGGGGCGGCCCGGAGAGGAGGATACGCCTCATGAGTTGCCAGTTGCCAGTTTTGGATCCCGATTTCAGATTTTTAAGTCAAAAATCTCATGTGAGATAACCAGTTTAAATAAACATGACTTCTCGAGGACACGCCATATCGTGCCCCTACGATGAAAATGGCATTTTTCTTCTTTTTCATTTTTATCTTCTGATCATTGACCTCATCCACCTGACAACTTACTTCTGGCCATTGACAACTGACCCCTTCCCCTCAATCTGCCGCACCGCCGGCAGAACCCAGGGGAGCAGGGCGAAGGCCGGCCAGGCGATGAGGAAGCTCAGGAAGAAAAAAGTGGCGTAGCCCAGATACGCCGCGCCCCAACCTCCCAAGTAGCCCATAATGGACCGGCTAAATCCAAACAGCATGGCAAAAAAGGCGTAGTGGGTGGCGCTGAAACGCTTGTCGCATAGACTCATGAGAAAAGCCATGAAGGCCGCGGAGCCCAGGCCCCCGGTAAAGCTCTCCCCCAATGAGGCGAAGTATATGGTGTACCGCCAGACCCCAGGCAAGGCCGCCGCCCAATATCCCAGGTTAGAAACCGCCTGAAATGCTCCCAGGACCCAGAGTCCCCGGGCGATGCCCCAATAGCTGGTGAGAAACCCGCCCAACAGCCCCCCCAAGATAGTGGCCCCAGCGCCGAAGGTGCCTGAAATCAAACCGATCTCAGTCCGGCTGAATCCCTGGTCCACCCAAAACGGGCTCACCATGGACCCCATCAGGGCATCGCCCGCTTTATAGAACAGAGTGAAAACGATAATGGCCCCCAAATGCGGGTGGCGCCGCAAGGCCTGGAAAGCGGCCCTGATTTGACCTTGGCCTCCCCCCTCTCCGGGATTGGCCTGGGGCAGTACCGGTCGAGGGAGATGAAAAGGGGCAAAGACCAGGATTGTGAGGAGAAGAGCGGCCATGACCAGGGCCACGGCGATGAAGGTGGGACGCCAGCCTATCCAGTCGCTGAGCATCACCACTCCGCCACCCGCAGCAATGAGGGCCAGGCGGTAAGCCCCCATGCGCACCCCATTGGCCATCCCAAGCTCTTTGGTCTCCAGGAAATCAATGGTATAAGCGTCCACCGCCAGATCCTGGGTAGCCGAAGCCAGACAAAGGAAAGCTACCACCACCCAGAACCACCAGGTAACCGGCCCTTGGGCCAGCCAGGTGAGAGCCACTATTCCAAGGATAATAGATCCTTGGGCCGGAACCAGCCAGGCGGTCCGGGTGCCGAAGCGATCCACCAGGGGGCCCCAAAGGACCTTAAAGCTCCAGGCCAGCCCCAAAAGGCTAATGATGCCGATCTGTTCCAGGGGCACTCCCTGGAGGCGGAGATACACCGATAGGGTGATATTGATCAGACCGTAGGGCACGCCTTCGGCGAAATAGAGCACGCCCACCACCAGAAATTTGAGGGAACGGGACAGGGTTGGCTGGGACGGTCGGGGCATGGTTTAAAAGAAAGGGGAAAGGGCGAAAAGGCGAAAAGGCGAAAAGGGGTTGAAAAAAGTTATCAATTTATGCATTTTTTATCCCTCTGATGCTGAAGGATAAAACGGAAAAAGGCAAAAAGGAAGGGTTTTTCCCTTTTCGCCCTTTCCCCTTTTTCCCTTTTCGCCCTTGGATTTATTTGCAGGTCAGGTTCCGGGCGATCCCTTCGGCTACCTCCACCAAGGCCGGCACCGCCTCATACGGCGGCCGCCCCTTCAGGTCGGCTTCGATGATCTTGTCGTCAAAAGGGATGAACCCCAGGATGGGAAAATCCGGCAGATTTTTCCGGAGGAACTCCTCGTCGGCGGCGCTCCGGATCTTGCTCCCCACCACCGCCACTCGCTTGAGTTTCAGGTCGGTGGCCAGCTCTTTGACGTGCATGGCGGTCTCCAAGCTGCGGCGGCCCGGCTCCACCACGATGATGAGACAGTCCACCCCCTGGGCCGTGGCCCGGCCCAGGTGTTCGATACCCGCCTCCATGTCCATGACCACCACCTCATCCCGCAGCAACACCAGGTGGGTCACCAGGGTGCGCAACAGCACGCTTTCCGGACAGATGCAGCCGCTGCCGCCCTTCTTGACGCCCCCCATGACGATGAGCTTGATGCCGTCGATTTCCCGGGCGAATTTCTCGGGAATGTCGTCCACCTTGGGGTTCATCTTGAAAAAGCCCCCCATCGACCCGGGCTTGGAATCGGTGCGCTCCGCGATCATCTCCTTCATCTGGCTCAAAGGCACGATGTTCTCCGGGTCGGATACTCCTAAAGCCAGGGCAAGGTTGGCGTCGGGGTCGGCGTCCACGGCCAGCACCTTCTTCCCCTGGTCCCGGAAATAATTAATTAAAAGGGCCGCCAGGGTGGTTTTTCCCACCCCGCCTTTGCCGCTGATGGCGATCTTCATAGAGAAACTCCTGATCAGATATTCTCAATTTTCTTTAGATTATAGGAAATTTGCCCTTTGGGCGATAGTGCGATATTGTCTGGCCGGCTTTTTTCCCCTTGATTCCCTCCTCCCAGCAGATATCATCAAGCTTTGAAGGCCGGAAGCCACCTCATCAAAAAATCATGTGCACCCTAGGCACCATTATTGAACTGATTTGACCCAGGAGAAGGCCCATGAAAGTAACCATCGAACCCCTGCCCCCGGAGCAGGAAGCCGACATCCGTCAGAGACTGGCGGCCAACCCGTTTATCAAATTTGTCGGCATCCAGGTGCCCCAACTGGGTAAAGGCTATGCCCGCTTCCTGCTGCCCTTTAAACCGGATCTGGCCAACTCCATCGGCCTCCTGCAAGGGGGGGTCATCGCCGCGCTGGCGGATGAGGCCGTGGCCTTCGCGCTTTACAGTTTGGTGGCGGCCGGCGAAACCTTCAACACCGTAGAGATGAAGATCAACTTCCTCGGCGCGGTGAAGGAGGGGGAGGTGACCGCCGAGGCCCACATCGCCAAGCGCGGCCGCACCATTTCCCTGGGAGAATTCGAGGTGCGCCAGGCCGACCGCCTGGTGGCCAAGGGGCTGTGCACCTATATTCATCTCAAAAAATAGGGGTCAGGGGGCAGGGATTAGGGGATACTTTTTCCTGGCCTCTGGTCCCTGGTCCCTAAGCCCCAACCTGGCCGTCATATAATTGGTGAAGATAATTCTCTTGAG
>JBAZKX010000249.1:0-4505 GCA_041650575.1 Desulfobaccales bacterium | reverse complement strand
TTGAAACTCCTCCTGGGCCTCAACTCGGACCTGACCCGCCGCCTCCTGGCCTATGACGGCCTGCAAGGACGGTTTCAATCGGTGGACCGGGTAAAGCGCCCGGACTGCCCCCTGTGCGGGCCGGGAAAGTAAGCGGTGAGCAATAAGCTGTGAGCAGTTATGCAAAACCCGAGGGGGGAATTCCCCCCTTTTCTAAAGGGGGGCAGGGGCAGGCGTGTCCGGTAGGATTTTTGGGGAAGGCCAGTTTAGGTACAGCAAAATCCCGATATCTGTGTAACTCATGGAGATGCTGTGAATTTTTTCCTCTTCCCCGACTGGGGAGAGGGTAGGGTGAGGGGGAAGTAATCAGGCGATGAAGCCACCCCTCACCCCAGCCCTCTCCCCTCTCAGGGGAGAGGGGGTTTTGGGTTTACAGGCTTTAAGTGCCCTTGCGCCGGTGGCTGCGTTTTCGTTTTTAATCTGCCACGGTTCATGCAAAATCTTTGCCGGACACGCCTGGGGCAGGGGGGATTAAATAAGCGGTTAATAATCCTTCTAAATCCCCCTTGAGGAAAGGGGGACTTGACCCCCAACTTGGAATCATCATCGCTGAGTTAGCGCTTGCTATAAGTTCCTTCCTTCTCTCCCCTCTCCCCCCAGCGGGGGGAGAGGGTTAGGGTGAGGGGGGGAATTCAGAACAAGATTTTTCCATGATGGTGGCACAGGCGTCTCGCCTGTGCGTTGAACCGACAACCATTTTTTGCTTACTGTTCACGATGATGAGTTGACCATGCCAAACGACCCCCTAATTATCGCCGGACGCCCCTTCCGCTCCCGCCTCATGGTGGGCACGGGGAAGTTTCCCTCCGCCGCGGCCCTCAAGGCCGCCCTGGACGCCTCCCATGCCGAGATCGTCACCGTGGCCCTGCGCCGGGCGGACCTGGGCCACCCCGAAGCCGACAGCATCCTCTCGGTGCTGGACCCCCGGAAATATCTGATCCTGCCTAACACCTCCGGAGCCCGTATCGCGGACGAGGCCGTGCGCCTGGCCAAAATGGCCCGGGCCATGGGCTTACCTAACTGGGTTAAGCTCGAGCTCACCCCCGAGCCCAAGTATCTGCTGCCGGACCCGGTGGAGACCCTGAAGGCCGCCGAACTGCTGATCAAAGCCGGCTTCGTGGTCCTGCCCTACATCCAGGCCGACCCCGTCCTGGCCAAACGCCTGGAGGAGCTGGGCACCGCCACGGTCATGCCCCTGGGCGCGCCCATCGGCAGCAACCGGGGGATCAAAACCCG
Organism: Desulfobaccales bacterium; assembly: GCA_041650575.1. Lineage (GTDB taxonomy): Bacteria > Desulfobacterota > Desulfobaccia > Desulfobaccales > 0-14-0-80-60-11 > 0-14-0-80-60-11. The sequence goes on along the minus strand of JBAZKX010000249.1, from coordinate 3,230 downwards.
GGATATGATTCGCATCATCATCGAGCAGGCCACCGTGCCGGTGGTGGTGGACGCGGGCCTGGGCGCGCCCTCCCACGCCGCCGAAGCCATGGAGCTGGGCGCGGACGCGGTGCTGGTGAACACCGCCCTGGCCGACGCCCGGGACCACGCCACCATGGCCAAAGCCTTCGCCCTGGCCGTGGCAGCCGGCCGCCTAGCCTACCTCTCCGGCCTGGGCCCGGAGCGCCAAACCGCCACCGCCTCCTCACCGTTAACGGGGTTTTTGGAGTAAATAATGCTCCAAAGAATGGATCATTTGGATGACGCGAAATCAAAGGCCCTTCTTGAAAAGTAGTGTAGGGTGCGCCCTGCGCACCATTAAGGGACTAGCTTCAGAGTTCGTCCATTATCGGGGATAAAGATGATGAACGGTCGCGATGATTTTTCATCCCAAGTCAAAGATGTACTTGCAAAGAGAGTCGGTTACCGTTGTTCTAATCCTGCGTGCCGAAAACCCACAAGTGGACCTCAGACTAATCCAGCGAAAGCGATTAACCTTGGTGTTGCGGCTCACCTCACCGCAGCCTCTCCAGGAGGGCCTAGATATGACACCACCCTATCTCCTGAAGCTCGAAGCGCCGAATCGAATGGGTTATGGCTATGTCAAAACTGCGCGAAGCTGATCGACTCCGACGTAACTCGATATCCGCTCGAAGTTTTGCGAGCGTGGAAGACGGTCGCCGAGCACCAGGCATTGATCGAACTAGAAAAAAGAGGCTCCAATGATGAGTCTCCGATAGTTCGGTTTCAAAGGCTCGAGACGCTTATGCCAGAGCTACTGGCGGAAATGAGAGCAGATCTTACAAAATATCCCCTCAGTCGTGAGTTTGTGCTACTAAAAAAGAGTTGGGTCTATCTGGGGGTTGGTCATGAGCTAAGGTACTTTTATGAGGATCATAACCAACTTGATAATAAGGTACAGATTATGCAGAACGTAGAGGCTATCAAAGATATTGCGTTTAATAAAGTAAAGCGCTTTATCTTCACAGAGGCGTTTGTCGATTACCTATCTATGTTCAATCAGGCGGTGCAGACAAACTCCCAAAGCGGAATCGCCGATTAATTAAATGCCCCTCGTTCCCAAGTTACAATTGGCAACGAAAAATGGTTGCCAAGCTTGGGACAAGAAGATAATGATGAGACGAATCCTTGAGATAATAGCCAACGTCAGGGATAAATATCCCAATGATGATTTTTTCTCAAACTTTGAATACTCGTGTCGAATTAGTCCACTAAAGAGACAATATTATCGAGCCTATAATAATGCGCTAAATATATTAGACATCGAATCCTGGCAGGTTCTTAAGGAAAAGGCTTTACAGCAATATTTGAACCATAGGAAAGGGCAGAAGAAGCAGGGGTTTTTCAACCAATTAAACGAAGCTTTTGCTTACCGATATTTGATTAGGAAAGGATTTGACGATGTGAAATTCATCAGAGAGGGGAAGAATAAAACTCCTGATATTGGATTCAAAGTTCATAACACGCAAAGTTATTGTGAAGTTAAGACGTTGGGCATCTCGGACGATGAAATAAATCGGAGAACAACATGGACATCTTCTAAAGTTAATGATTGTTCACTTTATGAAAGTTTGAATGATGGGTTTGTTAATAAATTCTACGATGCTGTTAACGCAGCAAGACAACAAATATGCTCGGTTGGGAGTGATGGCCTAGTTTATATCATTATTAGGTTTGATGATATAGCCTTAGATAACTATCAGGACTATAGGAGAAGATTGATTTCATTTTGTAAGATGCATAGATTTGACAATCTATTCATTAAAATGGGTTTGTTCGGAAACCTGAGGATATGCATAACAAGTCACTACAAGTGATGAAAACAACATCAAAACCTTCCCCCCTCCCCTCGTTCCCAAGTTGCACTTGGGAACGAAAAATGATTTGCCAAGCTTGGCTTGGTGGATATTCGCCGGCCGGTCTTGGGAACGAGAAAAGGCAGTCAACCATATTTCCCTTTCTGGAATTTTCTCCCTATCCATGTAACTAGGGGAGCATGCAGCATGTGGAACAATCACCGGTATTTTCCCAGGTCAAACCCCGGAGAAGGGTTTTGTACCGCAACGGACCGTGTTCCCAGGCGGATTTTCCTGGAAAAAAATGGGGTTGCCGCGCCAACGCCTGCGGTTTCCCACGGCCCCCAAGCGGCACAATGGCGCGAAAATTTACTGCCCGCGGTACACCGGCGCGGCTAACTGTCCCATGCTTACCAGCTTAAATAGGTTAAAATAACCATTATTCACCCTAGGTCCGCCTGGGGAACGAGTAATAATTCCTTTATGGTAGAAAAATCAATCAATTACCCTTTTGCACAAATTTTGGCTGACTGGCCCGAAGCGCGCCTGCGGGAGGCCATCCACCGGGCCGGGCCCGGAGACGTGCAGCGGGCCCTGCGCCGGGAGCAGCTCTTCCCGGAGGACCTGGCAGCCTTGCTGTCGCCGGCCGCGGTCCCCTTCCTGGAGGACCTGGCCCAGGCCGCGCACCGCCTCACCCGCCAGCACTTCGGCCGCACCATCGGGCTCTACGCCCCCATATATCTCTCCAACATCTGCTACTCCGACTGCCTCTACTGCGGCTATGCCCTCCACTCCGGCAGCCTTGGCGACCGGCGCACCCTGACCCCGGCTGAAATCCGCGCCGAATGCGCCATCCTCGCCGGCCACGGCTTCCAGAACATCCTGCTGCTCACCGGCGAGGCCCCCAAGGTGGCGCCGGTTCCGTACCTGGCCCAGGCCGTGGCCATCGCCCGGGAGTATTTCGCCTCCGTGGCCGTGGAAATCTATGCCCTGGATGAGGCGGGCTACCGCGCCCTGGTGGACCGGGGCCTGGAGGGGGTCACCCTCTACATGGAGACCTACCACCGGGAAACCTATGCCGCGGTCCACCGCCGGGGCCGCAAACGCGATTACGACTACCGCCTGGAGGCCATGGCCCGGGCGGGCCGGGCCGGGGTGCGGCGGCTCAGTATCGGGGCGCTCCTCGGCCTCTACCACTGGTGGGCCGACGGCTTCTGGATGGGCCTCCACGCCCGCCAGCTCCAAAAGGAGTGCTGGCAGAGCGCGGTCTCCATCTCCTTCCCGCGGCTGCGCCACGTGCCGGAACGCTACCAGGTGCAGCACCTCCCCACCGACCGGGAGTTGGTGCAATTGATGCTGGCCCTGCGGCTGTTT
>JBAZKX010000248.1:0-4518 GCA_041650575.1 Desulfobaccales bacterium | reverse complement strand
GAACCCCCCGGGGTTCAAGACCTCGGACTCATCCAGGACCACGGCGTTGTCCAGCGACCCACCCAGGGCCAGGCCGTTCGTCTGGAGATACTGCACTTCCTTTAAGAACCCGAAGGTCCGGGCCGGCGCAATCTCTTTCTCAAACGCCTCGGACCACAGGGGCACGGTGTACCGTTGCCGCCGGATCAGCGGGTGGCTGAAGTCGATGCTGTAGGTAATCCGGGGCTCACCGGGAACGACCCGCATCCACCGGTCTCCCTGCTGCAATTCCACCGGGCGCTGTACTCGCAGATAGGCCCGGGGCGCAGGCAGGGTCAGCAACCCGGTCTCGGCCAAAAGTTGGGCGAAGGGGGCGGCGCTCCCATCCATGATGGGAACCTCCGGCCCCTCCACCGCAATGCGGGCATTGTCTACCCCGGCGCCCCTCAAGGCGGCCAGCAGGTGCTCTACCGTCGAGAGCGTGACCCGTCCCTCCCCCAGCGTGGTGGCCCGGAGGGTGTCCACCACCTTGCTGTAATGGGCCAGAATCTCCGGCCGGCCTGGCAGGTCCGCCCGCACGAACCGCAAGCCGTGGTTGGCGGCAGCCGGGTAAATCGTGACGTTCACCGGCCGGCCCAGGTGAAGGCCGATACCGGAAAAAGTCAAGGGCTGCGCCAGCGTTTGTTGCCACATAATAATCCTCTCCTGCGCATCTTGGTGTGCAAGCCCCATACCAGGACTTATTCGTTAGACGCCGCTTGCGCCGACGCCGTTAACTGGCGATGATTGTTGATTCTTTCTGAAAGAAGGGCCAGGCCGTGTTCCCGGCCGGGCCCCGTTTGTGGCGAAAAAGCAACAGAGTTGTGGTAAAAGCCCCACAGAATGGCGAACTGGTCCATTATACCAGGTTCGCGCTAAAATACATCCCCCTCAATATATAACTTATTGTAATATCGATCTATTTTAACGAAAAACCAAAACCGCCAAACGTGAACCGGGATTTATTCCACCGGCGGAAACTCCACCTGCGCCCACCACCGGGGGTCGATATCCGGGAAGATGTCATCCCGCTCCCGGCACAGGTGCAGAAAATGCCAATCTTCCGACGGCAGATCGCGCTCTGCCGCGTAGCGCCGGGTCATGGCCGCCAGGCGGCGGAAGTCGTCGTTGTGCACCGTCAGCCGGAGTTCGGCGTAATCCCGGGCGCTGAAAGTGCTGATCAGGAACTGCCAGTCCGAGGACTCCAGCAGGAACAGGGAGCGGCCGCACTGCTTCAACAGGTCCTGCAGGCGGGGATCGGGGTCGCCGGCCCAACTCCGGGCCATCTCCTCCATGTCCTGCTCGGCGGCATAGACGTGGCGCCAGGTCCAGTCGTTCATCTCATTGAGCCAGATCCAGTGATAACCCCCTTCCCCCCAGGAACCCTCGGGCAGGGAGATGACCGCCCGGGGCGCCACGGCCTTAAGGATCTCGCCGCCCGGACTCAGGCTCACCTGGGTATGGTCGTGGAACCGGGTCAGCACCTGGTAGAGCCACTCGGGCCCCTCGAACCACCAGTGGCCGATGAGTTCGGTGTCATAGGGGGCCACCACCATGCCGGGCCGGCCCTCCCGCTCCCGGAACTCCGACAGGAGGTCCACCACCATGGAGACGAAGTGGTCGGCCTGGTCGCGCAGGCGGCCCGCGATCCACTCGGGGTGGTAGGGTTCCTTATCCGCCAGATCGGCCTTGGCGCTGGTCACCCGCCAGTAACGCAGGCCGCCGGGGAAGCGCTTCTTATGGAAATCCAAATAGTTGCCATCCCCGGGATAGCCCCATTCCCCGCTCCACACCTGCAGCCCGGTCTGGGGGTCCCGGGTGAAGGCCGCCACCGGGCGCTTGGTCTCCGGCGCGGAACTCACCAGGTAGGCCTGATAAGGAGATTTATCCTCTTCCTCCGGGCGCTCCTGGTACTGGGCGGCAAAGCGCTCCCACAATCTTTCCAAGGCCTCGAAGCGATCCTTATAGACCCCGATGGCTTTTCCCCCCTTCAAGAGGTGGGAGTCGATGAAGAAATACTGGAGGCCGCTTTCCGAGAGAAACTCCTCCACCCCCTTGCGCAGCACCGGTTCGCCGGCCAGGTCTTTTAAGGGCGGGGCCCAGGGGTACCGGGGCCGGTAGGCGCATTCCGGCAGCCAGAACCCCTTGGGGTCCCGGCCGAAGTGCCGGCGATACGCGGCCGCCCCCTGCTTGACCTGGGCCTGGACCGCGGTGTCCCGCCCCAACAGCGGCAGATAGCCGTGGGTGGCGGCCGAGGTAATCACTTCGAGAACCCCGTCGTCCATCAGCCGCCGGAAGGCCCCCAGCAGGTCCTCGCCGAAGTCCTCGCTGAATGAGCGCCGCAGATCGCCGTAGTGGGCCTCCCACATCTGGGCCACGGCCGCGAAGTGGTCATCCCCCAACTTTTTAAAGGTGGCCAGGTCCTCGTGGGCCGCCTTGATCTTTTGGTCCAGGTAGTCCTTGAACTCCTGGCGAAAGACCTTGGCCGCCAGCATTTCCGCCAGGATGGGGGTGATGCCCAGGGTGACCCCGGAGCGCCGGCCCGCGGCCCCCAGGCGGTTAAAGACCTGGAGCAGGGGAATATAGGATTCGGCCGCGGCTTCATTGAGCCAATCCATGCCGTGGGGCCAGCGGCCATGGCCGATGACGTAAGGCAGATGGGAATGGAGTACAAAGGTGAAATATCCTAAGGGTTCGGCCATTCTGTCCTCCAGGTCAAGACGATGAGATGAAGTGGAATCAGAGAAGTCGGGTGGGCTGATAATTTACCTTAACTATAAGGAGCCAAATTTTCCGGGTCAAGGTGAGTGCCTCTGACAAATTTGTCAACTATAATTTATCAAATTAACAAAAATGGACCTCTCCATCAACTTTGAACCTTGAACTTTGAACTTTGAACTTTTCGTAAAAAAAGCTGACGCCCTCAAGAAATCACGTCCGCCTTGATCAGGTTGGTGCTCCCCGTGGTGCCGATGGGGGTGCCCGCGGTGATGATCACCCGGTCGCCGTGGTTGAGCAGCCCGGCTTTGAGGGCCTCTTCTTCCACCACCCGCAGCATGTGGTCCGTATCCTGGATGGGGGGAGCCAGGAGGGGAAAAACGCCCCAGGTGAGGCACAGGCGGCGCCAGGTCTCCGCCCGGGGGGTCACCGCCACGATGGGGGCGCGAGGCCGGAAACGGCTGATCAGGCGGGCGGTGGACCCGGATTCGGTGTTGGTGAGGATGGCCTGGGCCTCCAGGTCCATGGCCATATCGCAGGCCGCATAGCTGACGGCCTGGGGAATCTCCTGGCCGCTCGAAGCGGCCCGGGCCCTCAGCCATTCCGAGTAGGGGAAATTCGCCTCAGTCACCCGGCTCACCCGGTCCAGAAATTTCACCGCCTCCACGGGAAACTGCCCCGCGGCCGTCTCCTCCGACAGCATGACTGCATCGGTGCCGTCCAGGATGGCGTTGGCCACGTCGGTGGCCTCGGCCCGGCTGGGCCGGGAATGGCTCACCATGGACAACAGCATCTGGGTGGCGGTGATGACCGGCTTGGCCGCCCGGTTGGCCGCGGCAATGATTCGCTTCTGGGCCATGGGCACCTGTTCCGGGGGAATTTCCACCCCCAGGTCCCCCCGGGCCACCATGAGGCCGTCCACCACCGCCAGGATGTCTTCAAGGTGATCCAGGGCTTCGTGTTTTTCGATCTTGGCGATAATGGGGATATTCGCCCCCAGGCCCCGCATGAACTCCCGGACCGCCAGGACGTCCTGGCGGGAGCGCACATAGGACAGGGCGATGAAGTCCACCCCCTGATCGACCCCGAAGCGCAGGTCTTCCCGGTCCTTCTCGGTGAACGCGGACAGGGACAGGGAATGCGTGGGGAAATTTATCCCTACTTGGGAACGGATCACCCCGCCCACCACGACCCTACACCTAAGCACCTGATCTGACTTGGCTTCCACCTTGAGCTCAATATTGCCGTCAGCCAGCAGGAGGGTCGCCCCCACCGGGGTTTCGGCGATGACCTGGGGATAATCCACCGTCACCCCGGCGGCGCCCTGAAGAGGGACGGTACTGAGATAAAATTCGTCTCCTTCCGCCACCTTAGCCTCGCCCCCGGCAATCTCGCCGATGCGAATCTTGGGGCCGGCCAGGTCCTGTAAAATCGCCAACGGGACCCCCTGGGAGGCCGCTAACTCCCGCAGGCGCTTGATCCGGACGCCATGTTCCTCCCGGGTGCCGTGGGAAAAGTTCAGGCGGGCCACATTCATTCCGGCCTCGATGAGCCTGGGCAGGATGTCGCCGTCGCTGGCCGGACCCAGAGTGCAGACAATCTTGGTGCGCCGTTGATCTCGCAACACTGCTATAACTCCTCCTTGTCTTTTAAAGACGCGCTAATCTCAAGATGGGGAGAATCTTCCATACTATATGGATAAAAAGCCACAAAAAGGCCTTACGGAATCGCCGAAAAATTATGACCCAAAAAAACTGCAGCGCGGGTATTGACAAATTATTA
>JBAZKX010000247.1:0-4526 GCA_041650575.1 Desulfobaccales bacterium | reverse complement strand
AGCCCTGGTGGCCGCCACCACCCCCTTTGCATCGGCAAGATCTTTATCTATCCGGTGCAGGAGGCGCTGCACATTCGCACCGGGGAAACCGGCGACGCCGCGGTATAATTTTGCGGGGAGGAGAGAAGGAGAGCTCTCCCCCCCGTCTCCAACCGATCCCGGATCGGGCTGCCATCAGCTGGCAGGAAAAATCAACTAAGGAGAAAGTGGTATGGAGAGATTAGGGGTAAGAAGCAAGTGGTTCGTGGTCATGGGCGCGATTTTGGGCCTCATGGCCTGGTGGGCGCCGGCGGGGCTGGCCGAAGATGCCAAACCCGAAGAACTCCAGAAGGTGGAGGCCAAAGCCGAAGAGGCCAAGGGACCCGAAAAGCCGACTTGGAGTCTCGGGGCTGATTTTCTCAACCAATACGTCTGGCGCGGTATTGCCTTGAGCAGGAACGCGATGGTGTTTCAACCTTCCTTCACGGGGTCTTATAAGGGATTTGCGGTTAACGTCTGGTCAAATATCGACATGAATGAACGCAACCCGTATGCGTTTAAGGACAGACATCGCGGCTTCGCCTGGAATGAGACGGACCTGACCTTTTCGTATACCCGGGAGGTCTATCCCAATCTCAATTTAACCGGCGGCCTGATCTACTATATTTTGGACGGCAACAACTCGCAGTTCAACTCCGTGGAGATTTACGGCGGGGCCGACTACAAGTTGCCCTGGTTCAATTTTGGTTTTGCCGCCTACCGGGAAGTGGCCCATTTCCCCGGCACCTTCCTTAATTGGTATATCCACCGTGCCTTTGATATCCCCTATTTGGTTGAGGGCATGAACCTGGATCTGTATGCCAGTTGGAGTGCCGAATTTTCCAACGATAAGGCGGCCTACCCGGTCTTTGATTCGGCCGGCAATCTGGAAAATAAGTTCTACCAGTCGCTCCATGCGGGTTACCTGGCGGTGACTTTGAACGTCCCCGTGGGCAAGTATGTGGTCGTGGCTCCCAAGGTCCAGTACTGGTACGGCCTGGGCGGGCAGTCCACCGGCACCCTCAGGGCCCTGTCGTGGGATCAGCAGCAAAACCATCTCCTGGGCGGTCTCAACGTTACCGTCAACTTTTAGAGGCACGAGGCGCGCCCGGGTAAAAAACCGGAGTGACATCGGCCTCCATGAATGCTTAACATTTACGTCAAACGTTCTCAGGGAGGACAAGAGAAATGCGGGTAAAACTTATATGCGGATTCATGGTCTTGACGGTGTGCCTGCTCATCGCGTCGAGCGCCTTCGCGGATAAACTGGTGTGCATCTCGAACGAGAAATTGAAGGGCGAGATGACGGTCAACAATTGTCTGGTCAAGGGGGAAAAATTCGCCATCGTCGATCAATTCGGCGGGGTGCGGATCATCAGCCCCGAAGAGGCCCAGGTGATGAAAAAACTCAACCCCAAGCTCTTTGAGGAAAAGGCCTACGGGATCATTTATCTCAAGGAAGCGCCGGAAATGCAGAAACTGACGCCCCTGTCGACACCCAAATTGTACCAGTGAGCCGCAGGATGCCGATTACAGTCTAACGGTCACCCTCTCGATAAACCTGCCCGCCTCCTTCCTTAACCGGCCGGGGGAGGGAGAGCGCCCGCTCCCCCTCCCCCATTTTGTTCCTAAGGGGGTGAACCCTCGGGCATCGACCCTAAAGGCCGCTTTCTTCATATTCTGGGCCGCTGCCTGAGGCGATTTCAGGTTGCGGCTCAAAGTGCCGAGTACTCCAAGATAGCCCAAAAACTCAGGGTCCCAGAGAGCTGCGGCCATCGCCCTTGTCTTGACGCCGTTCCCGAGGGGGCCTATATTATGCCCAGTTGCTGATTTTGCCGACTGCGGGGCTTGGTCGCCGCCCTGGCCAGGGAGACCGGAAAATCTATGGGAGCATCAACTTTGCAGGTTGGGGCGCGGGTGAGACTGGCGGCCGAGGATTTCCAGCAGTTGCTGGAGGTTTTGTCCGGTCGGGGCTATCAGTTGGTGGGCCCCAGCCTGGAAGACGGCCAATTGGTCTACGGGGAGCTTGCCCGGGTTGCCGATTTGCCCGTAGGCTGGACTACGATCCAGGAGGCGGGCACCTTTCGCCTGCAGCCGCGGGAGGATAAGGCCCTGTTCGGTTACGGCCTGGGGCAGCAGTCCTGGAAGCAGTTTCTCTGGCCGCCGCACCATCCCCTCTGGCAGATCCAGCGGGAGGCTGGCGGCTGGCGCATTATCCCCCAGGCCGAGGCTGTTCCCCCTTACGCCTTCATCGGGGTGCGCGCCTGCGAACTGGCCGCCATGGCGGTGCAGGACCGGGTGTTTCTGCAGGGCAATTTTGTCGATCCCACTTATCGGGCCAGGCGGGAGCAGGCCTTCATCGTGGCGGTGAACTGCGGTCCCCGGCAGCCGGGCACCTGCTTCTGCGTCTCCATGGGGACCGGGCCCCGGGCCGCCACGGGGTTCGACCTGGTGCTGACCGAGGTGGTTCAGGGCGAGGCGCATTGGTTCCTGGTGGAGGTCGGCACCGCCCGGGGGGCTAAGATTATGGGGCAGGCGCCCCACCGCGCCGCCCAGCCGGTGGAGATTGACGCCGCCGACCGGCTGACCGCGGCGGCGGCCGCGAATATGGGCCGGGTGCTCGACACCGCCGGCATCAAGGAGATGTTCTACGACAATTATGAACATCCCCGCTGGGACGAGGTGGCGGCCCGCTGTCTGACCTGCGGCAACTGCGCCATGGTTTGCCCTACCTGCTTCTGCCACACTACAGAAGACGCCGCGGACCTGTCGGGGGTAGCGGGGGAACGGCGGCGGCGCCAGGACGTCTGCTTCACCGTGGATTTCTCGTATCTGCACGGCGGCAGCATCCGCACCTCCCCCCGGTCGCGCTATCGCCAATGGTTGACGCACAAGCTGGCCACCTGGATAGACCAGTTCGGCTGTTCCGGTTGCGTGGGCTGCGGGCGCTGCATCACCTGGTGTCCGGTGGGCATCGACATCACCGAAGAGGCCCGGGCTATCCGGGAGACTGCTGCAACACCCGGGAAGGAGTAGCTGCATGGACACGATGGAACCCATTCTGGCGGCCCACCCGTTTTTCAAAGACCTGGCCCCCCGCTATCTCAAGCTAGTCTGCGAATGCGCTTCCCGGGAGCAATTCGCCCCCGGGCAGATGCTCTGCCGGGATGAAGAAGAGGCCCGGAAGTTCTACGTGATTTACCACGGCCAGGTAGCCGTCGAGATCTATCGGGCCCGCCGGGGTCCGGTAACCATCCAAACCCTGGGAGACGGAGAGGCGCTGGGCTGGCTGTGGTGGCAGCAGCCGTACCACTGGCACCTGGATGCCCGGGCCCTGCAACTGACCCGGGTCATCAGCCTGGATGTCCAGTGTCTGTTGACGAAATGCGACCAGGACCATGATTTCGGCTATGAGCTCATGAAACGCTACGCCCATCATCTGGCGGTGCAGTTTCGGGTGACCAAGCTGCAACTTGCCGATATGTATGGATAGTTGGATAATTTTCTAGCTGCTTGAGCGGAACGGTCTCGATTTCGGGACTGCCCTTAGGATCGCCCCGCGGGAAGACTTATGACTTCAAACTTGCCGGACCCCATGATCCCGACTCCTTTTGTAGTCCACAGGGTGAAGCGGGAAACCTCCGACACCTATACCTTGGACCTGAAGGGGCCGGAGGCGGCGGCGAATTTCGCGTTTGCGCCGGGGCAGTTTAATATGCTCTATGCCTTCGGGGCGGGCGAGGCGCCCATCTCCATCAGCGGCGATCCGGCCCGCCCCGAAACCCTGGTGCATACGGTGCGAGACGTGGGCAACGTCACCCGGGCCATCTGCCGCCTGAAGAAAGGCGAAAGGTTGGGAGTACGGGGTCCGTTCGGCGCGCCCTGGCCGGTGGCCCAGTTGGCGGGCCAAGACGTCCTGATCATTGCGGGCGGCCTGGGTCTGGCGCCCTTGCGCCCCGCCCTGTATCACCTGCTTAATCATCGGGAGGAGTACGGGAACGTCGAAGTGATTTACGGCGCCCGGACCCCCAAGGATCTGCTCTACCCCAAGGAGTTGGAGCGCTGGCGGGGCCGCTTCGATCTCAGGGTGCACATCACGGTGGACGCCTCCGAAGGCGACTGGCGGGGCAGCGTGGGGGTGGTGACGAAAATTATCGCCCGAGCGAGGTTTGATCCCCCCAGCACCGCGGCCCTGGTCTGCGGGCCCGGGGTGATGATGCGCTTCACGGTGCAGGAACTTATGAGCCGGGGGCTCAAACCCGAGCAGATTTACGTGTCCATGGAGCGTAACATGAAATGCGGGGTCGGGCTGTGCGGCCACTGCCAGTGGGGGCCGTTCTTTGTCTGCAAGGACGGTCCGGTGTTCCGCTATGACCGGGTCCGGGACTGGTTCGAACGGCGGGAGGTGTGATATGGCCCCCAAAGGCAAGCCCAAGCTGTCGGTATGGAAATTCGCCTCGTGCGACGGCTGTCAACTGTCCCTCCTGGATTGCGAAGACGAACTGCTG
>JBAZKX010000246.1:0-4542 GCA_041650575.1 Desulfobaccales bacterium | reverse complement strand
TTCTGGGTGAAGCGCCGCAGCACCGGGACTTTCCCCTTGCCGTGCCGGATGGTGGGGCAGGTATCGCAGACGCTCTTGGTGGGCAGCACCGGGGCGCGGCCTTCCAACAGGGCGGTGATGGCCTCGGCGATCTGGTCCGGGTGCGGCGGGCAGCCGGGCAGATAGAGGTCCACCTTGACCTGTTCGTCCAGGGCGTAGCAGCGGTCCAGGAGAGGCGGCAGCGAGTCCCCGGGGGCTTCGGCCCCGGCGTCGGTGGTCTCGGTATGATAATAGCGGTCCAGCAGGGCCTCATTGCCGAACTGGTTAATGAGCGACGGGATGCCGCCGTGGGTGGCGCAGGTCCCTAAAGCGATAAGCACCTGGCAACTTTGCCGCATGGCTTGGGCCACCTCCAGGTGTTCCCGGTTGCGGATACCGCCGCTGACCAGACCCACCACGGCCTCGGGGATCTCCAGGTGATGCACGTCGCCCGCGCCGGTCTGCCCAAAGTACTTGTGGTCCATGAGCACCGGGATGTGGACGAAATCCAGGTGGGGCAAGACCGAGAGCAGCGTCTCCCCCAGGTTCAGGATGGCGATTTCGCATCCTGAGCAGGAATTAAGCCATTCGGAAGCTACTTTGACGGCCACGGCTACCTCCTATCCTTTCACCTGGACGGATATTTCCAGTTCTTTATGTTTATCCCGGGCCCGGTGCTTCTTCTTGTCGGACCATTCCAGGACGGTTTCCAGGGCCTGGGAGGCGAAATGGGGGTTGTCCTGGTAATTGAAGGACTCCAGGTCCGCGCCCTTGGCATCGGCCAGGATGGCCCGGCCCAGGGGCGAACGGACGATCACTGTGGTCCAGCCTTCCGGCGCCCCGATGCCGCCGAAGGACAGGTCGGCGAACTCCGCGGCGTAATCATCGCAATAGTGGCAGGCGTACCGTTTCATGAATTCGAGCTGATCCAGGGGAATCCGGCGCACCTCGCCATCCGTCAGGTGGATCAGCAACTCCTCTTTGACGTTGACCTTGCGCACCTGGTCCCACGTAAACCCGCCGAGCTGCTCCAGCCGGCGGCGCTGTTCCGGGCCGAAATGAAAGTTGCCGGTGCAGAACAGGCCCAGGTGAAACTTGATGGTGCCCGACGGCACGATCCCCAGGACCTCCATGCGCCTTAAGGAGTTGATCTGACAGGGAGTCCCCACGAAGGCCACCCGGTTGAGGTGCCGCCGGGCTACGTCTTCCAGTTCCACGATAGACGGGGAGTAGGTGGAATAGAGCTCGGAAAAGAGGCTCATGCCGTGGGAGGTGTCGAAGTGGAAGCCCGCGGCGTCCAGGATCTCCTCCCGGCTGGTGGCCAGCCAGGGCTGGCGTTGAAACGGCCCCACCTGGCGGGTGACGATGGCCCCGTCGATGCGCCCCAGGTCAAAGAGGTGCAGCAGCAGGGCAGTGACCACGCCGCCGTCCGTGGCCCGGGAGCGAACCTCGGAGTCCACGGCCCGGGCCACCGTGGCGCCCAGGATGCGGCCCATGGGGGCGCTCCAGGCCACCTGGCGCTTGGTCTCTTCGTCCAACTCGCCGATTTCTGGACAGATGGAGTAGCACAGGCCGCACTCGATGCACTTTTCGATGTCCCGGTAGCGGGGTTTGCCGTCTTCGCCCAACTCCAGGGCGCCGTAGTTGATAGCGGTGCAGAAGGTGACGCAGCCGCCGCAGTGATGGCAGAGGCCGGGTTTCTGGACTTCCTGGATGAGATTGAAAAAGGTCTTCATGGCTGCCTCCCTCACGCCGCGCTCGCCTGCAGATGGCGGTGGGGGTTGGGACCCAATTCTCTGATTTTGTTGGTGAACCTGGTCACGATCTCCGCGAACCGGGGGGCCTCTGCCGAAGAGACCCATTCCACCGCGTACCGTTCCGGATCGATTGCCAGGCTCTCCAGGACGAGCTGGGTGGCCTGGCCCCGGGCCTTCGCTTTGTGATTACCTTCCAGGTAATGACAGTCGCCCAGGTGTCACCCCATCACCAGGACGCCGTCGATGCCCCTGGTCAGGGCGTGCACCACCAGGCCGGGATGGACCATCCCGGAGCAATTCACCCGGACCACCCGCATGTTCGGCGGGTATTGCAGCCGGGACACACCCGCCAGATCGGCTCCGGCATAGGCGCACCAGTTGCAGAGGAACCCGAGAATTACTGGTTCAAAATTATCCGACATGGGCCTGATCTCCATTCTTCATCTGTCTGCGCTTGAAGGGGGACACCTGTCTGTGCCCCCTCAATGAGGGCGGACACGCAGGTCCGCCCCTACCATCCTATTAATCCTTATCCTTCTTCACCGGCGGGGTCAGGCCCCGGGCCACAAAGATACAGCCGATCAGCAGCACCAGAGAGACCAAAGGGCTGGCAGCGCCAAATCCAAAAGTACCCAGCATTTCCATAGCTTACTCCTTAACCTCTTCCATCGGTTTCCGGAACCGCCGGAGAATGGAGGAGATTGATGTCGGCGCCTGATTTATCAGGCCCCTTCGGGCGCACTAGCTTGCGCCCATATATGTCAAGGGCGGCGCGCCGCCGCCCGGAAACCCTATAAAGCCTCCACCACCGCGTCCACCTGGGCCTTGAGCTGCCCCAGGGTGAAGCCCTGCACCGTGACGCCCTCCTTGGGACAGGTAGCCTCGCACAGCCCGCAGCCCTTGCACAGCGCCTTGTCGGTAATGATCCGCTTATGGACCAGGCCGTTGTCCCGGTATTCCTCTAGCTGAATAGCCCGGTAGGGGCAGACGTCCAGGCACAGGGCGCAGCCGTCGCAGGCCGCGGTAGCCTGGGACTTGATGGCGTCCAACTGCATCTCGTCTTTCGCCAGGATGACTCCGGCCCGGGCCACCGCGGCCTGGGCCTGGGACACGGCCTCATCCAGGGGCTTGGGATGGTGGCAAAGGCCCGCGGCGAACAGGCCGTCCACGGTCAGGTCCACCGGGCGCAGCTTGGGATGGGCCTCAGTGAAGAAGCCGTCCGCGTTGACGCTGCACTTGAACAGCTCCTGTAATTCCTGCTGCTCGTGGGGCACGATGGCCGCGGCCAGCACCAGGTAGTCCGCCGCCAGGGTCACGGGCCGCGCCAGGACGGGATCGACCACCTCCACCTTGAGATCCTGGCCGGCTTGATAGATCCTGGGTTTGGACTCCAGGTCGTAGCGGATGAAGATCACGCCTAGTTCCCGGGCCCGGGTATAGAGGTCTTCCCGCTGGCCGTAGGTGCGCATATCCCGGTACAGGACGAAGACCTTCATCCCGGGGTTCAGCTCCTTGAGGCGCATGGCGCTCTGCACCGAATGGGTGCAGCACACCCGGCTGCAGTACATCCGGCCGGGTTCCCGGGAGCCCACGCACTGGATGAACACCGCGCCGCCGGCCTTCTTCACCGCCGCGGCCCGCTCCCTGAGCTCGGCGTCGAACTGCTGATGCGTCATGACCCGGCGGTCTCGACCGTAGAGATATTCCTGGGGCTGATACTCCTTGCCGCCGGTGGCCATCACTGCGATGCCGAAAGTCAGACTTTCGGTACGGCCGCCCGCGTCCAGGTCGCCGGTAAAATTCCCCACCGACCCGGTTACTGTCTTCAAGGTCGCGTTTTTGCACACCTGGACCCGGGGATGGTTCTCTACCCGGGCGATGAGCCCGCTCAACCAGGGCCGCACCTCTTCGCATTTCCAGGTCTGGCTCAAATGCCAGGCGTTACCCCCCAGCTTGTCGGTCTTTTCCACCAGCGTGGTCGGGTAGCCCTGGTCGGCCAACTCCAGGGCCGCGGTCAGACCGGCCACGCCGCCGCCGATGACCAACGCCTTCTGGACCACCGGCACGGACATCTGCGCCAGGGGATAGTCCTCGGCCGCCTTGGCCACCGCCATGCGCAACTGGTCCTTGGCCTTGCGGGTCGCAAACGCGGGATCCTTCTGGTGCACCCAGGAGTTCTGGTTGCGGATGTTGGCCATCTCCAGGAGATAGGCGTTTAGACCCGCCTCCCGGAGCGTGTCCTGGAACAGGGGCTCGTGGGTCCGGGGGGTGCATGCCGCAATGACGATGCGGTTGAGGTTAAGTTCCTTGATTTTTTCAGAGATGAGCACCTGGGTATCGGTGGAGCAGGTGAACAGGTTGTTTTCCACCAGGGCCACGTGGGGCAGGCTCCGGGCGTACTCCGCCAATTCCTTGACGTCCACCACCCCGGCGATGTTGATGCCGCAGGAGCACACGAACACCCCAACACGCAGTTCTTCCCCTTGAACCTCCCGCTCCGGCGGGTAGGTCTTCTCCCGGGTCAGAGTGCCCCGCCCCTCCAGCAGGGCCGTGGCCGCGGCCGCCGCCGCAGCAGAGGCCTCGGTGACCGACCGGGGAATGGCCTTGGGGGCCTGGAAGGCCCCGCAGACGTAGATGCCCTCTCGGTTGGTGGCCACCGGCGTAAAGCTGCTGGTCCGGGCGAACCGGTAGCGGTCCAGGTCGATACCGAATTTTTCGGCCATGGCCGCCGCGTCCGCCGGAGCCTCCAGACCCACCGAGAGCACCG
>JBAZKX010000245.1:0-4543 GCA_041650575.1 Desulfobaccales bacterium | reverse complement strand
CAATTTGGAGGCCGGCGAGCTCGTCCAGGGCGGCAGCACCATCACCCAGCAGGTGGTGAAGCGCATCCTCCTGACCTCGGAGAAGAGTTTCGCCCGCAAGATTCGGGAAGCGGTGCTGGCCTACCGCATCGACCATTACATGACCAAGGAAGAGATCCTCGACGTTTACTTGAACCACATCTTCCTGGGTCACGGGGCTTACGGGGTGGAGGCGGCGGCCCAGGAGTACTTCTCCAAGCACGTCGAAGACCTGAACCTGGCGGAGGCCACTATCCTGGCGGGCATCCCCAAGGCCCCCAGCCGCTATGATCCCTATCTCAATTCCCAGCGGGCCAAGGAACGTCAGGCTTACGTGCTCAGGCGCATGGCCGAGGTAGGCTTCATCAGCCGCGCCGAGGAAGAGGCGGCCTTCCGGCAGCCCATCACGCTCAAGCCCTACCGGCCGCAATGGATCAAGGAATGCGGCTACTTCACCGAGCAGGTCCGGAGCCAGTTGGAAGACCGCTTCGGCAAGGAATCGGTGTACAACATGGGCCTCAAGGTCTATACCACCGCGGACGTGCAGCTCCATAGGGTGGCCCATGAGGCTATCATGGAGGGCGTTGACGGCCTGATCCAGCGGAACGGCTACCGGGGCCCACTGAAGCACGTGCACGGCAAGGAAATGTCGGCCTACTATGCCCGCCAGGTCAAATACTACCGGAAATATCCGCCGCGCAAAGGTCTGGCGGTAACCGCCCTGGTGGTGGCCCCACCGGATCGCCGCCAACGCGGCGGCGCGGTCTATTTCCGCCTGGGGGAGCAGTGGGGCGTCCTGAGCGATGCCAGCGGCGGCAAGTCCCGGGCCACTATGCCGGCCTCCTCCTTGAGGCCCGGTGACGTGGTGATGGTGCGCCTGGTGAACCGCGAGCGCCAGGGCAAATGGACCGGGGAGTTGGTCGCCGCGCCCATGGTCCAGGCCGCGGTGGTCTCCATGGAACTCAAGACCGGGAAAGTCCGGGTGCTCATGGGAGGCAAGGATTTCGGCGACAGCACCTTCAACCGGGCCACCCAGGCCCGGCGGCAGCCCGGCTCGGCCTTCAAACCCATTCTGTACGCCGCCGCGGTGGAAAAGGGCTATGGCCCGGATTCCACTCTGCTGGACTCGCCCCTCTCCCTGCCCGGCGGCAAGCACGGGCAGCTGTGGTCGCCCCAGAATTACGACCACCGGTTTTACGGCCCCATCCCGCTGGCCTATGCTTTAGCCCATTCCCGCAACGTGCCGGCGGTGCGGCTGATGATGGCCATCGGGGTTCCGGCCACGTTGAACATGGCCAAGACCCTGGGCATTACCAGCCCCATCTTTCCCAATTATGCCTCGGCCCTGGGAGCTTCCGACGTCACCCTGATGGAGCTCACCCGGGCCTACTCCGCCTTTCCCAACGGCGGCAAGCTGATCGAACCCATCTTCATCGAGCGGATCGAAGACCGGGACGGCCGGGTGCTGGTGGAAAACCAGCCGACCGGTCAGCAGGTGATCAGCCCCCAGACGGCCAAAACCATGACCCACCTCCTGACGGGCGTGGTGGAGCGGGGCACTGCCACCCGGGTCCGGGCCCTGGGGCGGCCCATGGGCGGAAAGACCGGCACCACCAACAAGACCCGGGACGCCTGGTTCATCGGCTTCACGCCGTCCTTGATTACCGGGACCTGGGTGGGGATGGATGACGAACACAGTCTGGGCGCCAAGGAAACCGGCTCCCAGGCCGCGGCCCCTATCTTCATGGCCTATATGAAGGAGGCCCTGAAGGGCACGCCGGTGGAGCAGTTCGGGGAGGGCTCAGGCACGGTGCTGGCCAGGCAGGGCGATGAGGACCTGCAAAAGGGCGCCAATGATGATGAAGAGGCGGCCCAGCCCGAAGAAACGTTTTACCCTGAAGAGCAGGGGGTGCGGGAGCGGACCCCGACCCCCCAGGCCTCCAGCCAGCAATTTTTCAAAAACGACTTGGACGAATAACGCAAGTTTTCAGTTTTCGGTTTTCAGTTTTCGGTATAAGCTCTAAACATTAATGGCCTGGGCGTGAGTCATCACGCCTTTGCCGTTCCTGGCCTTATATCTGAAAAGCGTATCAAAACCGAACCTCGAGCCCCGTTTTTCAGGAGTATCTATGCGACAGATCGAGGTGGCCCAGGTCACCCAAGCCGTGAAAGCCGCGGCCATAGCTGCCAATTATGAGCCCGGAGCCGACCTGTTGGCCGCCCTGGCCCGGGGGGCGGACCTGGAAGAATCCCCCAGCGGCAAAGAAATCTTCCGGCAATTGCTGGAAAACGCCCGGATCGCCCGGGAAGAGCGAGTCCCCATGTGCCAGGACTGCGGCCTGGCCATCATCTTTGCCGAAGTGGGCCAGGACGTCCACCTGGTGGGCGGCAGTTTTTCCGAAGCCGTTCAGGAGGGGGTGCGCCAGGGGTACGGGGAAGGCTACCTGAGAAAGTCCCTCTGCCATCCCTTGACCCGGGCCAATACCGGGGATAACACCCCGGCGGTTATCCATTCCGAGATCGTGCCGGGCGACCGGCTCAAGCTCACGGTCGTCCCCAAGGGCGGGGGCAGCGAAAACATGAGCCGCCTTTATATGCTCAAGCCGGCGGAAGGCCTGGCCGGGGTCAGGGAACGGGTGGTGACCACCGTGGCCGAAGCCGGCCCCAACCCCTGTCCTCCCATCATCGTGGGGGTGGGCATCGGCGGCACCTTCGAGCGGGCGGCGCTGCTGGCCAAAAAGTCCTTGTTGCGGGACCTGGGCCAGCCCAACCCCGACCCGGAGCTGGCTGAGCTGGAGCGGCAATTCCTCCAGGACGTCAACGACCTGGGCATCGGCCCCCAGGGGCTGGGAGGCCGGATCACCGCCTTAGGCGTACACGTCCTGATGCAGCCCTGCCACATCGCCTCACTGCCGGTGGCGGTCAATATTCAGTGTCACGCTTCCCGACATAAGGAAGTCGTACTCTAAAAGGTGAATCATGGTCAAAACGGTGCAACTGACGCCTCCCCTGACCGACCAGGACGTGGAGCAGCTGAATATCGGCGATAAGGTATTGGTCAGCGGGGTGATCTATACGGCCCGGGATGCGGCCCATAAGCGACTGGTGGATATGCTGGCTGCTGGTACTCCGCTGCCGATGGAGATCAAGGGCCAGATCATATATTATGTGGGTCCCAGTCCGGCCCGGCCGGGCCGGGTCATCGGCGCCGCGGGCCCCACTACCAGCTATCGCATGGATTCCTATGCCCCGACCCTGATCAAGCTGGGTTTGAAGGCGATGATCGGCAAAGGCAAGCGGTCTGTCGAGGTCATTGAGGCCATGAAAACCTACAAGGCCGTTTACCTGGGGGCTACCGGCGGGGCCGGGGCCCTGATCTCCCAATGTATCACCGCAGCCGAGGTCATCGCCTTCCCGGAATTGGGCCCGGAGGCGATCCATCGCTTGGAAGTAAAAGACTTGCCTGCTATTGTCATCAATGATTGTCAGGGGCGGGACCTTTATGAAGTTGGGGTAAAGCAATACCGGCGCGCAGCAACCCGTTGATGCCTGGGGGCCCCCAGGGAACCGGGTTTCAGGATGATCCCGGCACAGGACGCCGCTATGAATATTCCCATGGACCTGGCAGAAGTTGCGGCTCGGGTTAAGGAAAAGCGACAGATCTTTAAGGAGTACAACTTCGGCCCGCTGAAGGACGACGCCTTAAAGACCTTCTATGACCTGGCCCAGGAATACGAGACCATAGAAAACTTTTACCGGGTTGCGGTAACCGTGATCAAGGAGTTCTTTGATCTCGATTCCCGCCTCTACCTGGTGTGCGTTGATGGCCGGCTGGAACTGACCTGCGACAGCCGCCGGGGCCTTTATCCCGACAAAACGGATCCTCCCGCCCATATTCGCCTGTGCAACCAGGCTTATCCCGAAGCCGGTTCCCTGATCATCCCCATCCGAGGCAACCTGTTGCTAGTCAACCAGTTGCCCTTTTACGCCAAGGACCAGGTCATCGGGATGTTGGAACTGTTCCCGGGGGCGCGAATCCCGGAGGCGGACCGTTTTTTCTTTGAAAAGTATGCCAACCGCCTGGGCTACAATGTCCACGTCAAGATCATCGCCCGGCAGAATATCCAGCACATCCGGTTCATCAACAGCCTGGTGGCCGATATCGAACACAACGTCATCATTCCCAATATCAGCCTCAGTCTCTATCTCCGGCATCTGCGGAATAAAATCAAAAACCTGAAAGAACTGGAATGCGTCTGCGATATCCGCAGTGCGGAATGCAAAGGCAAGCCGGATGCAAAACAGGTCTTTCGCTCCCTGATCGATGATCTGGAGCAGGACTACGATAACCTGGAGCAGCACTATAAGGGGGTGAGCCTCTTTATCGAGTCCCTGTTCCGGCTGTCCCACTTCCAGAAGGGCCAATTCGTGCTGCGGCGCCGCACCACCCGGGTCACCAAAGAAATCATCGAACCGCAGTTGAATCTCCACCTGGACAAACTCAAGGAACGGCACATCGAGATCG
>JBAZKX010000244.1:0-4554 GCA_041650575.1 Desulfobaccales bacterium | reverse complement strand
CTGAGCAATTTCCTCCTGTGGCAGTCGGCCTACACCGAGCTCTACGTCACCGAGACCCTGTGGCCGGACTTCCGGGAAGACGACTTCACGAAGGCCCTGGAAGCCTACCAGCAACGGGAACGCCGCTTCGGCCTCACCCAGGCCCAGATCGAGGCCCTGAACGGCTCCGAGTCGCGGCACTGAAAGATATTGAGGGAGGGGGCCTTAGGACGAATGCCCCTTCCCCCTCCCTCAAACTCCCTTCCCCAACCCCATAAAAATTGGAAGGCAACCCGTTGGGTCGCCCTGTCTATGATTTTAATCTCGCCTTAAATCCCGTTCCCAAGTTTCCCAAGTTGTACTTGGACACGAGATCGTAAACTCTCCTCCTATCCCGTGCTATTGACATAAGAAATGGCTATCCCTACCTTTTCTTTTAAAGGAGGAGAGCACATGTCGAACCATTTCACCGGTCTGAACCTCGGTCCTCCCGAAGGGGACACTCGACTCGACCTTACCGATCTCTATGCCTTCCAAGCACCGGCGGACGCGTCGAGGACCGTGGTGATCCTCAACTGCAACTCGTTTGCCAAGGAGGCGGCATTCCACCCCGACGCCGTGTACCGGATCAACATCGACAATGATGGCGACCTTGAAACCGATATCGCATTCATTCTGGTGTTCTCCGAGCCGCGGGATGGCCGGCAGCGCGCGACCGTCTACCTGGCCACCGGCCCGGAGTCCCGTAAAGCTGAGCCCGCCGGGGAGGTTATCTTCAAAGACATCGAGGTGTCGTTCGGTCCCGAGCCGCGCATCCACACGTCGGGCCCCTACACGTGCTTCGTCGGAGTTCGCAGCGACGCGTTCTTCATCGACTTTGCGGGCATCCTGAACCTGTTCGACTACAAGGGCGGAAAAAACTTCACCGGCCTCGAGGGAGCTCCGGACCCGAGCCGCTGGACCGGCCAAGACCTGTTTGCGAACCATAACGTCTTCAGCATGGCGTTTGAGTTGCCGACGCGCCTGCTCGGCGCCAACCCCGCAGTGCGCATCTGGGGGCGGGTCAGCATCCGCCGGGACGGGAAGCTCGTTCCCGTCGATCGCTCCGGCAACCCGACCTTTGCGAACTTCTTCTTCACCGATGAGATCAAACCGCTCTTCAACCGCAGCGAGCCGGCTCAGGACCGGGAGCTCTTCCTCGACCACCTCATCCACTCGATGGAGCATGTCGGAGGCTATTCCAGAGAAGAGGCCCGAGCCGTGATCGATGCCGAGGGGGTCCTGCCCGATATGCTGAGCTTCGACCCTGCCAAGCCCGGCGGGTACCCTAACGGCCGCCTGCTCACCGACCACATCGTCGCCCACCGCCTGGCCATGCTCTCCAACGGCAAGATTCCACCCGACGGGCTCAAGCCGCACACTGACCTCCTTAAGGTTTTCCCCTACCTCGGCACCCCGCACGCACACCCCGATCCGCCCCCCGCGTAAGGGGATAGTGGTTCGTCACCCCTGGGGTGCTGGCCACATTCCCAGGTTGAACTTGGGAGCGAGGCTGCAAACTCGGGCCGCAAATCCCTCATCAGGAGAAAGTTATGCAAGTCGAACCCTACTTGTTCTTTGAAGGCCGCTGCGAAGAGGCTCTTAACTTCTACCAAAAGGCCCTGGGCGCGGAGGTGACCGCTCTCATGCGGTTCAAGGAAAGCCCTGATCCTGCCATGTGCCAGGCAGGTTCTGAGGACAAGGTGATGCACGCGGTGCTTCGCATCGGTGACACCGCGATAATGGCCTCCGATGGCATGAACTCAGGGCATTTAGCCTTTCAAGGTTTTGGGCTGTCGCTGTCTTTGACGGACAAAGCCGAAGCCGAACGCCTCTTTAATGCACTCTCTGACGGCGGACAGGTCCAGATGCCCCTGGCGGAGACCTTCTGGTCCCCCTTATTCGGCATGGTCGCGGATCGTTTCGGGGTCTTGTGGATGATTATCGTGATACCTTAAGCCTGGGCCCTTTTTTCTCATTTAGGCGCACCAAGCCACCCTCGTAATGTGACCGGCGTTTCTCCTCGTTCCCAAGTTGTACTTGGGAACGAGACTGTATATCCGCCCTCCCACAGGCCAGAGGCCTGTGCCACAGAACTAAAAGAGCGGACCCCCAGGTCCGTCCCTAAGTCCCCTCCCCTCCCCCAGCCAGCCATTCCTTTAAGCTCGCCGCTACCTTTTGGTTAAATCCCGGCAGCGCGGCGATTTCTTCGAGGCCGGCGGCCTTGATGGCGTCCAGGTTGGGGAAGTGAGACAGTAGCCGCCGCTTGCGCACCGGTCCGATGCCCGGGGCCTGATCCAGGGCCGAAGCCAGCATCTCCTGGCGGGCCCGCTGGCGGTGGTAGGTGATGGCGAAGCGGTGGGTCTCGTCCCGCAGGCGCAAGAGGAGCAGCCACCCCGGGGCGTTGGCCGGGGGGAGCAGGGGATTTTTCCGTCCCGGCAGAAAGAGGCGGTCCCGCACCGGGCGGCCTTCGTTTTCCCCGGCCTTGGCCAAGCCCACCACCGGAATTTGGCTAAGACCCATCTCCTTCAGGGCCTGGGTGACCACGTTTAACTGGCCCCGCCCGCCGTCCACCACCAACAGGTCGGGCAGTTCCTGTCCGGCCTTGCCGTAGTGACGGGTCACCACTTCCCGCAACATGGCGTAGTCGTCCTGGCCCGCGACCTCTTTGATCTTAAACCGTCGGTAACGAGATTTGTCCGCCACCCCGTCGGTAAAGGCCGCCAGGGCCCCCACCGGTTGCTCCCCCTGGAGAGTGGAAATGTCCAGGCACTCGAGGCGGGCCGGGAGGCAAGGCAGGTGCAGGCGGGCCTGGAGGTCCCGGAGCGCGGCGCCGGGGTCCGGAGGACTGCGGCGGCGCCGGAGCGCGTCTTTGGCATTGTCCGCGGCCATGGCCAGCAGCCGGGCCTTTTCGCCGCCAGGGGACACCGACAGGGCCACCTTGGAGCCTTTGTCGTCGCTGAACAGGGCTTCCAGCAGCCGGCGGTCCGGGACGTCCACGGGCAGCAGCAGTTCCTCGGGCAGCGGCCGGCCCTCGGCGTAGTACTGCCGGAGGAAGGCCCCCAGCAGATCGCCATCCGGGGGCAGTTCCGGGAAGAAGTATTCCCGGCTGCCGGTGACCAGGCCGCCCCGCACCAAGAGGACCACGATGAGGGCCTGCCCGGCGTCCGTCGCCAGGCCGAGGACGTCCTGATCCCTGAAATTGGGCCGGGCCATATCCTGGCGTTCCAAGGTCTGGCCGATGGCCTGGATCCGGTCCCTGAGGACCGCGGCCCGCTCGAAGTCCAGGTCGGCCGCGGCCAGCTCCATGTCGGCCTTGAGCCGCTTCAACAGATGGCCGCCCTTGCCTTTGAGGAAGAGAACGGCCTCCTGCACCGCCTGCCGGTAAGCCGCATCGGTCACCATGCCGGCGCAGGGCCCCAGGCAATGGGCCAGTTGGTACTCGAGGCAAGGGCGGGAGCGGGGCGCCAGGCGGCGTTCCTTGCAGGTGCGGACCCCGAAGGCCTGCTTCATCACCTTGAGGGTCTCCCGGGCCATGCCCGCGGAGGCATAGGGACCGAAATACAGGGCCCCGTCCGGGTGAAAGCGCCGCACAAAACGCAGGGCCGGAAAGCTCTCTTTGAGGTCCAGGCGCAGACAGAGGTAATTCTTGTCGTCCCGGAGCATAACGTTGTAGCGGGGCCGATACTCCTTGATGAGATTGCGCTCCAGGATGAGGGCCTCTCGTCCGGTGGGAGTGAGGATCACATCCACCCGGGCCATCTTCTTGAGCATCAGCGCGGTTTTGGGTGCGTGCTTTTCCGGGGTCTTGAGATAGGAGGCCAGGCGGTGCTTCAGGTTGACCGCTTTGCCCACGTAAAGCACCCGGCCGTCGGCATCCTTGAACAGATAAACGCCGCTGCCCTGGGGAATCCGGCCCAATGCCGCGGCCAGGGCCGGGTAAGGCGGTTTATCGGGACGGGAGTCTGGAGTGATGGCGGCCATGGCTGGGTTATCAGAATCAGATGAACGACACGGATATGCCTGCCTCACCATGGGCAGGCGTTTATTTTCAGGATGACACAAAGAACCGGATTGTCAACCTCGGGAGAGGGGTTGAGGCGGAGAGCGGGTTATTGTAGCAGCCAGGCCAGGGGAAACTACTAGTCGAACACCCGGATGTAGCCATGCACGCAGCCGTTATCACACCTGGCCTTGCCATTGACGCAGTAAGGACAGGGTTTCCACGTGGTCTCACCCGCATAGATTTCCTTAAAGCCCCCTTCGCCTTTGCACCAGGAGCAGATAATCTCCTGGGTGCCGCCGCACTTGGGACAGGGAATGTCGCGATAACCCATCGGACTATCTCCTTAAAAGTCCAGTTTAGCCGGACCGGCCCGACTCAAGGCTTGTTCATTTGGTAAGCATGAATTGGGGATAGTCAATTCCCCCGCGGGGTGTTGCGGCGGATTATGGCGGGTCAGAGGGGGAGAATTCTCGAAAATGAGGGGGAAAGACCAGATCCTGGGGTGACGGTGGCCAGGGACGGCCGCCCCA
>JBAZKX010000243.1:0-4581 GCA_041650575.1 Desulfobaccales bacterium | reverse complement strand
CGGTTAATAGCCGTCCTCGGTGTGTTTTTGAGCCCAGTCGGTTAACGTTTTTGGCCATTATCCTTTCCAAAGGATAAGGGTGGAGACGCCTGAGGGGCCCAGGATTGCCTCCACTTCAGTCTCCGGAAAGGACGAAACCCCGACCCGACCATGTGGCCGTTTTTAAGCAATCTGCGCTGGCAGGATGGTGTGGACATCATCCTGGTGGCCATCATCATTTATCAGGTCGTGCTGGTCCTGCGCGGCACTCAGGCCGTCCAGGTCCTGGCCGGGCTTTTTCTGTTGTTCATTGCCTATCTGGTGGCCCGGCAACTGGAGTTTTACACCCTGGAATGGCTCCTAGACATCATCGTCAAGAGCTTCGTCCTCATCGTTATCATCCTGTTCCAGGCCGATATCCGCCGTTTTCTCAGCCGCATGGGCAAAAAAGCGCTGGCCCCCGGCGGCATCCACCCCCCGCTCACCACCGAGGAAGTCTGTGATGCCGCCGACACCCTGGCCAGCCGCCATATCGGCGCCCTCATCATCATGGAACGCTATATCGGCCTGTCTGAATTCCTCGAAGGCGCCATCCGGCTGGACGCCCTGGTCAGCAAGGAACTGCTGGTCTCCCTGTTCTGGCCCCACAACCCCACCCATGACGGCGCCGTTATCCTCCAGGGGGACCGGGTCGTGGCCGCCGGGTGCCTGTTGCCCTTGACCCGCAATCCCAACCTGGACCCCACCCTGGGCACCCGGCACCGGGCCGCGGTGGGGATCACTGAACAATCCGACGCCCTGGCCCTGGTGATCTCCGAGACTTCCGGGCAAATCTCCCTGGCCCAGGGGGGGAAATTAAGACGCGATCTCACCCGGCTGCAACTGCGCCAGGCCCTCCGGGACCTTTTGGAAGCTCCGCAGCAAAGCAAAGGAAAGTGGTTTGAGAAACTGGTTCGGCACCTTCGGGCGTAATAAACTCCTGAAAATTCTTTCCCTGCTGTTGGCCGTCGCCCTCTGGTTCGCGGTCAGCGGTCAGGAACGTACCGAGACCACCCTTTCCCTGAACCTGGAACTGGTCAATTTGAACCAGAGTCTGATGGTCACCAGCGAGGTGCCTCCCGCCATTCAGGTCCGGGTGATGGGTCCTCGCTCCCTCATTAATAATCTGTCTCAATCCCGTCTCTCCGAATCCCTGGACCTGGCCGGCTACGGGACCGGACGCCATACCTTCTATCTCCGTCCCAATAGCTTCTCTGCCCTGCGGGGGGGTCCAGATTATCCGTATTCAACCCAATCCCATCACCCTGACCCTGGCCGCCACCATGACCCAAACCCTCCCCATCAAGCCGGTTCTGGAAAATAGCCCCCCCGAGGGTTACGAGGCCACCAACGTCACGATTCGCCCGGACCGGGTGAAGGTAAAAGGCCCCTACGGCGAACTGGCCGATCTCAAATTTATCCCCACCCTCCCCATCGACCTGTCCCATCTGAGGGAAAATACCGTCATTGCCACCGACCTGGACTTTAAAAGCCTCCACCTGGCTTGGAAAGAGTCAACTCCCATCGTCGCGGATATCCAGATCACCCCCAAAACGCTGACCCGGAATTTTCTAAAGGTCCCCATCCAGGCCGGCCCCCAACCGGCCAAGGTGGCCCCGGTCCAGGTCACTGTCACCGTTAAAGGCCCCTGGCCCCAGGTGCAGGCCCTCACTCTCGAAAATCTCAAGGCCCGGGTGGACACCGGCAATCTGGCTCCCGGCCGGCACCGGGTCAACGTCTCCGTGGAATTGCCCGACGGCGTCAGCCTGGTGCGGACCCAGCCCGATACCGTCACCGTCTCCGTGGCCAAGTCTTCCTAGATAGTGGCACAAGCTTCCGGCCTGTGAAAAAACTGCGCTGCCTTATCCGGCCCAAATAAGCGGAGACCCGTGGCACTAGCTTAGAAACAATTAGGAACGCCCTATCTTCATGCTTTTGGGAGTTCCCAAGGAACATGAATATCTTGTTCCTCAGCTTCCGTTTGCGAACCTAAATTCTTAATCCCCAGTCCCCGCCCTCTGGCTACTTTCTCATTGCCTGCGCATATCTCCCATGATACATTCCGCAACTATGCATCCCCTTATCGCTCTCTTACTCGGCGTTGTCCAGGGTATTACCGAATTTCTCCCCATTTCCAGCTCCGGCCACCTGGCCCTCCTGGAGCACTATCTGCACGTCACCGGCGGCGGCCTGGGTTTTGACATTCTCCTCCACGTCGGCACCCTCGTGGCCCTGGTGGCCTACTTCTACCGGGACTGGCTGGAGATGTTCCGCGCCTTCATTTTCCCGACGCGTTACAACCGCCCCGAACGCAAGATGCTCTTCTTTCTCATCGTGGCCACCATCCCCGGGGCCATCTTCGGGCTGCTCCTGGAAAAAAAGGTCGAAACAGTGTTTCGGGCGCCCGAGCGCATCGCTATTCTTTTGGGCGCCGTGGGGCTCCTCCTCATCCTGGGCGAAATCCTGGCCCGGCACACCCGCCGCCTGGACCAGCTCACTTTGAAGGACGCCCTCCTCATCGGCATCTCCCAGGCTTTCGCGGTCATGCCCGGGGTCTCCCGGAGCGGCATTACCATGACCACCGGCCTGTTTCTAGGCTTTAACCGCCGCTCCGCGGCCCACTTTTCCTTTCTGCTCTCCACTCCCATTATCTTTGGGGCCGGCCTCCACCATATCCCCACCTGGCTCCATGAACCCGCCGGCACCCTGCCCCTGTTGCCCGCCACGTTGGGCTTCCTGGCCGCGGTGATCACCAGCTACCTCACGATCAAATACCTGCTGCGCTTCCTCCAGCACCACACCTTTATCCCCTTCGCAGTCTACCGCCTCCTGGTCGCTGCCCTGGTCCTCGTTCTGGTCTTCTGGAAGCCTGGCCTCTGATTGGGTTTATCGAGTCCGGGCCTCTTCCAGCCCCATGCTTTTATCCGCCTGGAGGTTTACCGGCTTCCTCCCGCGGATTCACCTGCCAAAGATGCTTGGGAACAATATTCCATCACCTTTGCTTTGCCCGCCTCGGGTGCCTGCATTGGTGATACTCTCCAAATCAAATTTACCGGTCCTGGCGGAAATGGCGATCATGTTTGGTTTGATGAATTCCAATTGGATGCCAACGCCGTCCCCCTGCCCGGCTCCCCCTGGCTCCTGGGATCCGGCCTCCTGGGGCTGGGGGGCATCTGTCTCCGGCGCCACCGTCGCCAGTCATGGTTTTAGCTCAAGCCAAAAAACCAACCCTCCTGGTGCCGGGCTTCCCCGGCGCCAGGAGGGTTTTTGCCGACCCCAAGTCCGCTCCCTTTAATCCTTGACTTATCCTTTCCAGTTAAATAAATTTTAGCTTACGATTTGTACTCTTTTTCACAAAATACCAAGGCAACCATGGAGATTCCCCTCCAGGGCCAGCCAGCATTCGTCCGCGGCAAAATGGCCCAGATGGCCTCTGCTGCAAGTGCAAATAAAACGACCCTCAGCTCCGCTGATCGTCCCTCTGACCCAGGAGCCCCATGTTCGACGGCCTGAATTACATCACTCTGTATTGGTTATCCGGCTTCGGCGAGCCCAAGTATGAAATCTGGGAGGCCAAGAAGGCTACTATCCAGCGCACTTCGGATTCCTTAAGCTTCAGCCTCTATCTGGCTTGGCCCCTGGAAGAGGCGGACGAGGGTCACGTGATCATCCGGCAAAGAGAAGCCGGCCTAACCCTCGAAACCGATTGGTTCCCGGAAGAGGAGTTCGATCTGTACACCTTCTCTACCCCGGATCAAGCAGAAGTAATGCTAAAGGGCAACTTTGAGCGGGAACACGTCTTTATCCATTTTCACAAGTAAAACTGGGTACCGCGATGAGCCTTTCCTTTACCGCCGTCCCTTGCCGATTCGAGTTTTTTTGATGAACTGAGCCCCCATTTGGGGGCTTTTGCATTTGGTGAACCTATGGTAGATAATAGAAAATAATCTTGGCACCTTGAAAAACCCGTGAACTCCCAGAACCTCAACCTCCGCAATCACCTCCTGGCCATCTCCGCCTCGCTCTTTATCGGCGCGGGCTTGATGGCCGTGAAGTTCCTGGCCTTTTATCTCACCGATTCCGCCGCCATCCTCTCCGACGCCCTGGAATCCATCATCAACGTGGTCGCGGCGGGCTTTGCCCTGGCCAGCATCATCATCGCCGCCAAGAGCCCCGACCCCACCCACCCCTATGGCCACGGCAAGGTCGAGTTTTTCTCCGCCGGCTTTGAGGGCGCCCTCATCGTATTGGCGGCCTTGGGGATTTTCTACGAAGCCTGGCCCCGGCTCTTTCATCCCCAGGCCATCCCCCGGCTGGAAAAGGGCATGCTCCTCATCCTGGGGGCCGCCCTGGTGAACCTCGTCCTGGGGGCCATCCTGGTGATGGTGGGCCGGCGCACCAAATCCATCGTCCTGGTCGCCGACGGCAGGCACGTCCTCACTGACGTTTATACTACCGGCGGGGTCCTGGTAGCGCTGGTGGGCGCTTCCTTTACCGGCTGGAACTGGCTGGACGGCGCCGTGGCCTGTCTGGTGCCCCTAAATATCCTGGCGACCGGCGCCC
>JBAZKX010000242.1:0-4590 GCA_041650575.1 Desulfobaccales bacterium | reverse complement strand
CTCCAGGTAGGCGATGAGGTGGTCCTGGGACTCTTTGGTAAAGGCCTCGCAGCCGGTAGGGACCAGGCCCCAGGCCAGCACCCCGCCGCGCTCCAGAAAGCGGCGGATGGCCTGGCCGTAGTACTGGAAGACCTCCCCGTTGGTGTAAATATCCATGGACAGGATGTCCAGGTCCCGATTGAGGAGAAACTCCCAATCCGGGTTGCCGCACAGATGGATGCCCCGGGGCCGCTCGATCTGGGAGAGGAACCGGTCCAGATCTTCCTTGGCCCGGGTGTCGGGATAGCCGGACACCGAACTGAAGATGAACTGCAGCCCTGGCTCATCGATGAACATAAAGGCCCGGGGATGCTTGGCCTTTAAGCGGTGCAGTTGGGAGGTAACCCGCCGGGCCATGAAATCCATCAGGATCGGCCGCACCTCGTCGTTAAAGATCAACGGCCGGTCGTTTTCATCAAGGATCTTCAAACCGAAACTGATGGGGCCTTCCAGTTGCCCCCGGATG
Organism: Desulfobaccales bacterium; assembly: GCA_041650575.1. Taxonomy (GTDB): domain Bacteria; phylum Desulfobacterota; class Desulfobaccia; order Desulfobaccales; family 0-14-0-80-60-11; genus 0-14-0-80-60-11. The sequence goes on along the minus strand of JBAZKX010000242.1, from coordinate 4,085 downwards.
GCGATATAGCCGCTGAGGTCCATTTCGAGAAAACGATGATAGACCACGGAATATGGGGGCGAGATGTCGAAATAGGCCAGATCGTCCCAATGGTCCAGGAGTTGGGGCAATTCTTCCACAAACTGCGCGGTATCGAACCGGAGGCGGTTTTCCGCCGGAAACAGCCGGATGCCCGGGAAATGCTCCGCGGCCTGGACATACATATCCTCGTAAAAACTCAGGTGCGGCAGTTGCGGCCAGAAGGGGATGTCCAGGGAGAGGGCCAGTTCCAGGGCCGGCTCCGCCCGATCATGGGGCAGGATGGCCATGGCGGTGGTATGGAAATTACCGGGGATCAAGGCGGGCATCGCTCAATTGTCCTAACGAAATAGATAATGAACTATGGATTAATTTAAGAAATCTTCCCTAGGCAAATATCCGTATTTTTCAGCAATAAAATAGGTAGTATTACCGATACTAATTTTATCAGGAAACCGTAGGTTTAGTCATTGAATATCTTCCCTTCAATGGTTAAATGAAAATATGAAACCCGATTACATCTTTCTCGAGGCTCATCAGGGGGGCTTGGCTCACTCCGAGCCGCGCGGCGATTATAAGATTATGGGCACGGTAACCCCAGTTTTTTATGAAATCCTCCTGGTGGACGACCATCCCCTGGTTCGCCGCGGCATCAAACGCATTATCGAAGAGAGTTCCGATCTGAAGGTGGTGGGGGAACTCCAGGATGGGCTGGAATTGCTCGAATTTCTGGAAGGCAACCTTCCCCACATGATCATCCTGGATGTCTCCATGCCCCATCTGGGGGGTATCGAAGCCACCCGGATGATCAAGGCGAGCTACCCCGAGGTCAAGGTGTTAATTCTGACTTTACACAACCGCCGGGAATACGTAGATCAAGCCAGGTTGGCAGGGGCCGATGGCTATCTGCTGAAAGAAGAGGTGGATAAGGAGCTCTTGTCAGCCATAAAAAGTCTCAGGCAGGGGAAGAATTATCTCTCCCCCCTCCTGACGCCATAAACCATTTTTGCCACCGGCGACTTCTCACTCCGGCTAATCTCCGGCGCAATCAGACTTACGGGCCGATGTCAGGATGCCAATAGGGCGCGGTGTACCATTGCCTCAACATGGGATCACTGTCATAAAAGGAGGGCGGGACATCAGTGATATAGGAGCCGTCGTAAGACATATCGCCCCGATAGCCTATTCCCGCGGCGCAGCCCGCGACTAACGCTAACAGTATCAGCCAGCCGGTTATTACCCAACAACGTGCCTTCATGGCCCGGTTCCCTGCCTTTTCCTGATTGACCACCCCGGCATAGGGAAATCAATGATCGATACTGGGATTCCAATAAGGTGCGGTGTACCATTGCCTCAACATGGGGTCATTGCCATAAAAGGAAGACGGTACATCACTAAAGTAGGTTTCTCCGGAGGCAATGCCCCCCTGATATGATGGACCAGGGGAGGCGCACCCGGCGACTGAGGCTAACAGTATCAACCAGCCCAGGGCCCACCAGCGCGTTTTCATGGCCTGCTTCCTCACGATTCGACCCGTATCAGGCCTGAGCCGGGTTATAGTCTCTTCGCTGGCAAAGAGGCCTCTGACCCCATTGCCTTTCAAAACATAAGCATTGATGGGAAAATGTAAAGATACAGTCTTTGGTGCGGAAAGTTTGTGGGCTCAAGGAAGAGGGCCGGAAAACCGGCCCTCCGAGACTGGAGGCGCTGGTCGCGCTGAGTGTTGCTCGTTACATGCCCGCGGGCCCCTTTCTCTGGCCGCCGCCGGGGCCCATGCCCTGACCCTGGCCCATGCCGCCGCGTCCCATGCCCCGCCAGGCCGGTATGCCCTGATCGTCCCTTAGCTTCAGGGTCTTGCCGTTCGCGTCAACCTCTTTGGCAATGATGGCCGGCTGGTTGTTCAGGCTAACTTGAGAGCCGGTGACCTTCAGGGTGTCGCCGGCCTTGAGCGCGAATTTTTGCTGGTCCAGATACCAGGCCGGACCCAGATGGACCAGGAGGCTGCCCTTCTCCGTCTTGAGGCGCGCCTCTTGAAACTTCATGCCCATGCCCCCGCCGGGCCCCATGCTGAGTTCTTCCAGCTTTTCCACCTGGCCGGTAACCGTGGTCACGGTCTGGGGATTGTACAGGCTGGGTCCCATGCCCATGCCGCCGCCGGGGCCCGGCTGGGCCAGAGACGGGCAAACCAGGGCTAAGACCACGATTATCAGTGGAAATACCATGATTTTTTTCATCCTGGGTCCTCCTCCTTGCTGACTTAAAACTCTGTTAGTAGTTAATTCGGCAGATTTAGCCGGGTTGCTTAAAACCGAACGCCTTGCCGACAAGGCCCGTTAAGACCGCCAGGGCGCCTCTAGCGGAGGGTGGGTTAGGCGGCCGGCCGCTGCTTCTTGACCTCGAAGTGCCACTTCCACAGAAGATAAATGGCCGGATAGATGAGTAGTTCCAGGAGGAAAGAAGTGGTGACCCCGCCCACCAGGGGGGCGGCGATGCGCTTGGCCACTTCGGCGCCGGTGCCGGTGGCCCACATGACCGGGAACAGGCCGAAAATATTAGCTAAAATGGTCATGAGCTTGGGGCGCAGCCGCTGGACCGCGCCGTGCATCACTACGTCTTTCAGATCTTCATAAGTGTTAAGTTTTCCCTGGGCCTTGCGTTCATCATGTGAGATGTCCAAATATAACAGCATGATGGCCCCGGTTTCGGCATCCAGGCCCGCCAGGGCGATGATCCCCACAAAAACCCCGACGCTCAGATTGTAGTCCAGCAGATAGAGCAGCCAAATGGCGCCTATGAGGGAAAAGGGGATGGCCATCAGGATGATGCACACCTTCACCAGGGATTGGGTGCTCAGGTACAGCAGCATGAACACCAGAACCAGGGTAATGGGAACCACCAGTTGGAGCCGCTCCCGGGCCCGTTCCAAGTACTCAAACTGGCCGCTCCACAAGAGATTGTAGCCCGGGGGAACCTTTAAGTGGGCCTGAAGGGCTTCCTTGGCCTTCTGGATATAGGTGCCCAGGTCGATATCCCGGATATCCACAAAGATGGAAGCGGTGCGCCGGGCGCCTTCGCTCTTGATCATGTCCGGCCCTTGGTGGAGCTTGATGTCTGCTACCTGCTCCATGGGTATAGGAGGCCCTTTGGGAGTGGGTATCAGGATGCGCTTCAGGGCCGGCAGGCTGCTCCGATAATCCTGGAAGTAACGCAGATTTACCGGATAACGTTCCAGCCCCTCTACCGTTCGGCTAATATTGTCGCCGCCCATGGCCGCGGTAATGACATCCTGGACTTCTCCCACCGTGAGGCCGTACCGGGCCGCCTGTTGACGGTTGATGTCGAAGTCCAGGTAGTATCCGCCCACCGTGCGTTCGGCGAAAACACTGGCGGTTCCCGGCACCTGCTTCAAAATGGCCTCGACTTCCTCTCCCAGGCGGCTCAAGACGTTCAGATCATTCCCCAATAACTTGATGCCCACCGGGGTCTTAATGCCGGTGGAGAGCATATCAATGCGAATCTTGATGGGAAAGCCCCAGGAGTTGGCCAGGCCGGGGAACTTCACCGCGGCGTCCAGTTCCCGCATGAGCCCTTCCGTGGTCAGGCCCGGGCGCCAGTGTTTCCGGTCCTTGAGACGGATGGTGGTCTCAATCATGGATAACGGGGCCGGATCGGTGGCGGTTTCGGCCCGGCCGGCCTTGCCGAAGACGTAGTCCACCTCCGGGAAGGTGCGGATGATGCGGTCCGTCTGTTGCAGGATGTTTTTCGCCTCGGTGATGGCGATGCCCGGCATGGTGGTGGGCATATAGAGCAGGTCGCCTTCATCCAACGGCGGCATGAACTCGGAGCCCAGCCTGGACAGGGGAATCAGGGTGATGAGCACCAGGACCAGGGCGGCGATGATGGCCAGCAGGGGAAAGCGCAAAATCCCCCGCAAGACCGGCTGATAGACGGCCATGGTCATCCGGGACAGGGGATTGGCGGACTCCGGGCGGATCTTGCCCCGGATGAAATACACCATCAGGATGGGAATCAGGGTGATGGCCAGGATGGAGGCCCCGCCCATGGCA
>JBAZKX010000241.1:0-4592 GCA_041650575.1 Desulfobaccales bacterium | reverse complement strand
GACCGCCCGGGCCCATAGCGACGACATGCTGCGGCGGGACTACTTCAGCCATGTAAATCCGGATGGGAAAACCCCCCAGCAGCGGATTGCCCCCGCCTATTCCCGCACCATTGCCCGGGCCGGGGAAAATATCTGGGGCGGGCACGGCTATGATTATTCCGACAGCAAACTCACGGCCCGGGTCATTATGGATAGCTGGATGAGTTCTCCGGGCCACCGGGCTAACCTCCTCAACCCGGGTTATACTCATTTGGGAGTGGGAGTGTCGGTCCAGGGAAAAGAAGTCCGGGCCACCCAAAACTTTGTGACGAGGTGATAAGGTGCACCCCAGAAAATGAATGGTTTATCGTGGCAGGGGCGACCCGGTGGGTCATCCTTACTTATAAAGGGAAATAAAATCACTTTCATGAAATCTGCTAACCCCCCCGCTAATTGGTCCGAAAAGATTCTCTCCGAATGCATCGGCGAAGAGCTGCCCCCGTGCCAGGCCGCCTGCCCCCTGGATATCCGGGTACGGGAGAAGCTGCGCCTGATGCAGGCGGGCGACCTGGCCGGGGCCTTGGCCGTGGTCCTGGAGCGTTGCCCCTTCCCCGGCATCCTGGGCCGCATCTGCACCCATCCCTGCGAGGCGGCCTGCACCCGCAATTCCCTGGATCAACCCATCGCCATTGCCGGACTGAAGCGCTACCTGGCTGACCTGGATCCCGACGCGGTCTTGAGCGCCAGCCCGGGGCCGGAGCGGCCGCAGCGGGTGGCCGTGGTGGGCGGCGGCCCCGCCGGACTCCTGGCCGCCTATGACCTGAGGCGTTTCGGCTATCCGGTCACCCTGTTCGAAGCCGAACCTGAACTGGGCGGGGCCCTGCGCCTCTATATCCCGGCTCACCGGCTGCCCCGGGAGGTCCTGGCCCGGGAAATGAGCGTAGTGGAGAAGTTGGGGGTGGAGGTGCGGCTGCGGAGCCGGTTAGGCCGGGATATTCATCTGGAAGACCTGCGCCGGGATTTCGCCGCGGTCTTTTTGGGTTTGGGAACTCACAAGAGTCTGCGCCTCCAGATTCCCGGCGAAGACCTGGACGGGGTCATGGATGGCTTCAGCTTCTTGAGGGCCGTCAACTCCGGGGAGCGGCCTCAAGTTGGGCACCGGTTGGCAGTCATCGCCGGCGGCAAGGCCGCATTGGATGCGGCTCGCATCGCCTGGCGCTATGGCGCAAGAGAGGTTCATATCCTCTACCGCCGTAGCGAGGATCTCATGCCGGCCCTGGCTCTGGAGGTAGAGGAAGCCCGGGGGCAAGGGAATCAGTTTCACTTTCTCACTCTGCCGGTGCGCCTCCTGGGCGACCGCAGGGTGCAGGCGCTAGTGGCCCAAAAGACTGTCTTGAGCGAACCCGACGCCCAGGGCCATATCTGCCCGGTGCCGGTGGCCGGCTCCGAATTCACCCTGGAGGTGGACACGGTGATCACCGCGGTGGGCCAGACCGCGGACTTTAACTTTTTCGGGCCTGGGCTGGCCTTTGACACGGCCACCATTTTCCGGCTGGCCACGGACCCGGTGACGCTGGCGACCCAGATACCGGGAGTCTATGCGGGCGGCGATCTGGCCACCGGGCCGAAGAACGCGGTGGCGGCCATGGCCGCGGGCCGCCGGGCCGCCCTGGCTATCCATTGCTCCCTTTCTGGTCAACCGCTTCCCGAGGAGTTGCCGCCCCTGGGCAGCCGCAGCACCCGCCTTATTGTCGATACGCGCGGCGCGGCGTTAACGAGCCGCGCCAAAATGCCCGACCTCAGCCCCGCAGCGCGCCTGGCCCAACCGGACGCCGAGGTGGAACTGGGCTTCAGCGCCGACGCGGCCCAAGCCGAGGCCGGCCGCTGTCTGACCTGCGTCTGTTCCGAGTGCGTCACCAACTGCACCTTTTTGCAGCACTACGTGGGACAGTTCCCTTATACCGAAAAGGAACTGGTCCGGCTTTTGAATGACCGGGGGGCCGCCGAACCTCTAATCCCCTATTCCTGCCATTACTGCGGCCTCTGCCAGGCGGTGTGCCCTAAGGACCTGCACGCGGGGAAGGCTTGCCTGTCGGTCCGAGAGGCGTTGGTGGCCCGGGGCCAGGGACCCCTGCCCCAACACCAAGGCATCCAGAACTACGTCAAGTGGGGCAGTTCTCCCGTCTTTGCCCTGAGCCGCCCGGACCCGGCCACCGGCAAGGCCACCCGGGTCTTTTTCCCGGGCTGTTCCCTGGCGGGGCATTTCACCACGGTGGTGCACGCGGCCTACGCCCATTTGCGCCAAAGGCTGCCGGATACGGGAATTATGCTCAATTGCTGCGGCGCGCCCAGCTATTTCATGGGGGAAAAAGACGTCATGCTGCGGGTTATCGGCAACGTGCGCAGCGAACTGGAGAAGCTGGAGGCCCAGGAAGTTATCGTGGCCTGTCCTCACTGCCACCAGACCTTCAACGAATTTCTGCCTGAAGTTAAAACCCGCACCATCTATGAGGTGCTGAACGAAATCGGCCTGCCCGCCGGCGTCGCCAACATCCCACCGGGTATCTTCAACATCCAGGATGCCTGTGGCACCCGCCAGGCCCCCCATATCCACGCCGCGGTCCGGCAACTGGTCACGGCCCTGGGCCATGGTATCGAAGAAATGGAGCACAACCGCGAGCGCAGCATCTGCTGCGGCTCCGGCGGCATGGTGCCCACGGTGGCCCCGGAACTGGCCAAGAAAATGACCGATTTCCGCCTGTCCGAAGCCACCCATGACTTGGTCACCTACTGCGCCTCCTGCCGGGCGCGGTTGTCCAAAGCGGGGCACCCTACCCTGCACGTCCTGGACCTGCCCTTCAACCCGAAGTGGGCGCAGACCAAAACCGCGCCGCCGCCCCCTAACCTGCTACGCTGGTGGCGCCGCTGGCGGCTGAAACGATATTTGGGAAGGTAGATTTTTTGTCCTGGTTCCCAAGTTGAACTTGGGAACCCAAGAAGTGCAAAGCTCTGCTTTGTTTATGGAGGTTAACATGAGAAAGAAGTCGCCACATCAGACCAAGGAATGGGTCGTTTATCTTCCGGAAACCCCTGTCGGGCCGCTCAAGCTCTATTTTTCGGAGCGGGGCCTCGCGGCCCTGGAATTCGCCGGAGAGGAATCAGCCCCGCAACCTGGAGGGGATACACCCCCGGTGCATTTGAAACCGATTATCGAGAAGACCAAACAGGAATTAATCGCCTACTTCAACGGCGCGCCCGCCGATTTCGCGGCCCTCGCCCTGGACCCCCAGGGCACCCCGTTTCAACTCCGGGTCTGGCAAGAGCTGCGGCGCATCCCCCGGGGAAAGACCATCTCCTATGGCGAGCTGGCCCGCCGGGTAGGCAACCCCAGGGGTTCCCGGGCCGTGGGCCAGGCCAACGGCACGAACCCCCTCCCCCTCATCATCCCCTGCCACCGGGTCATCGCCGCGGATGGCGGCTTGGGAGGTTATAGTTCTGGATTGGACCGAAAACGCTGGCTGCTTAAACACGAAGGCGCGATGTAAGGGCGGTTTTTGTCCTGGGCGCCCCCAGCCTCATTATTGGTGCGTAGAACGCACAGGTTTCGCCGGCGGGATGCCTGCGCCACCTTGCTTTTACTGAAAACTGAAAACTGAAAACTGACAACTGACAACTGCCTTTAAGGTTTGCAACTCCGGCAGGGGCTGTAGCCCAGAAGGTAGGCCTCTTTGAGCGAAGTGAAGCGCTTGCGGTTGGCCGGGGCCATTTTGGCGGCCAGGGGGCACTGGGGCCGGTGCAGGCGCAGGGTATGGCGGTTGCCCAGGTAGGAGGATTCATCCTGCTTAAGGAGTTGCGGCCAGATGCCCCGGTTGGCCGCGATGGCCTCCTGCTGGGCCGCCAGCAGGACTTCCCCATAGCGCCCGTTAGGGGCGATGGCATAGACCCGGGCCAGGCCCCGGCGCACCAGTTCGGCGTTCACCAAAGTGTGGTCCGGCAGGAACACATAGGCCAGGAGACGGCAGTAGTGGTCGTAGCGCAGCCGGTCGTACTCCAGGCGCACCTGCCGGTTAAGGGTGAGGTCGGCCAGGGCCGCTTTGGCCTTATGGGCCAGAAAGTCCGCGGGCTGGCCGTCTTTTTCCATTTCCGGGGCGTCCAACCCCAAAATCCGCACCCTGAGGCCGCCCGCCAGTTCGAGGCTGTCCCCGTCAATGACCCGCACCACCAGGGCCTCCTGAGGAGGACCGGAGGGTTGGCCCCCGCAGGCGCTCAGCCCCATAGAGAGGATCAGGCTAGAAATTAAGGGCGCCCACCACGGGGAAATTCTCTTGCTTGAGCCGTTGGGCAAAGTAGGGGATAGTCTCCTTCAGACCGGCTTCCAGGGGCACGGTGGGCTGCCAGTCGAGTAATTCCCGGGCCCGGGAGATATCGGGCCGGCGGCGCCCGGGATCATCCGGCGGCAGGGGGCGGTGCATGATGGTGGACGGCGTTTTGATCAGACTGAGGACCTTTTGCGCCACCTCCAGGATAGTGTACTCCCCCGGGTTGCCCAGATTGACGGGCTCGAACACCCCGTCGCGATTCATCAGCCGCACCAAGCCCTCCACCAGGTCGGA
>JBAZKX010000240.1:0-4594 GCA_041650575.1 Desulfobaccales bacterium | reverse complement strand
CCCCTGCGACCGGCGCGGTTTGTCACCAAAAAGATCGTCAGTGCGGCCTGCCGCATTGCCGCGGGCGCGCCGGAGCCGCTCCAGTTGGGAAATATTGACATCCAACGGGATTGGGGCTGGGCCCCGGAATATGTGGAAGCCATGTGGGCCATGCTGCAGCAGAAGCAGCCGGATGATTTCGTCATTGCCACCGGCGAGAGCCACTCGCTAAAAGAATTCGTGGCCGCGGCTTTTGCCCAGGTGGGCTTGGATTGGCGCGAGCACGTGGTCCAAGACCAGGGTTTGTTGCGGCCCACCGACCTTGCCATCAGTCGCGGCAATCCCCGGAAGGCCCGGGAGACCTTCGGCTGGCAGGCCACGCACCGGATGAACGAAGTGGTGGCCATGATGGTTCAAGACGAGCTGCAGCGGAGATCAGGGCATGGAGCCTAGGATTCGGTTAGCCTATCTGGTGACCCATCCGATCCAGTACCAGGCTCCCCTGCTGCGCCGCATCAATGCTGAGCCTGGCATCGATCTGACGGTATTCTTTTGCAGCGGTTTTTCCTTAAAAAGCTACCTCGATCCATCCTTCGCCACCATGGTGGCGTGGGACATCCCCCTGACCGGGGGCTACCGGCATGAAATCCTGCCGGCCCTGGGGGCAACAGACCGGATATCCTTCTGGCAGCCGTTCAACTACGGCCTGGCGAGCCGACTGCAGCGCGGCAATTTTGACGTTCTCTGGGTGCATGGCTACAACCGCTGGTTCCATTGGCGCGCCATGATCCGGGCCAAAATCGGGGGTCTCAAGGTGTTGGTGCGCGATGAGGCCACCACCATCAGCGCCCCTCGGAATCCCCTGAAACGGATCCTCAAGAGCTTATTTTTTCAGGCTCTCGGGAGCCTTGGGGACGGTTTCCTGGCCATCGGCAGGCTCAACGCCGAGTACTACCGATCTTACGGCATTGGCGCGGAGCGCATCTTTTCCATGCCGTATGCGGTGGATAACGACTTTTTTCGCGATCAAGCCCGGGCGGCGGCCGGGGAGCGGGAGCGCCTGCGGCAAGCCCTCGGCCTGGAACCGGGGCGCCCCGTCATCCTGTATGCCAGTAAATTGTCCCAGGTCAAGCGGGGGATCGATCTCCTGGAGGCTTATCTGCGGATGTCGCCCGATGGCGTCCAGGAACCCCGTCCATATCTCGTATTTATCGGGGAAGGCGACCAGAGACGGGTCTTGGAAGAGCGCGCCCGGGCCACCAATTGGCGTTCGATTAAATTCTTGGGATTCAAGAACCAGACGGAACTGCCGCAATATTATGATCTGTGCGACGTGCTGGTGCTGCCTTCGGTGTATGAGCCCTGGGGCCTGGTAATCAATGAGGTGATGAATGCCGGCCGGGCGGTCATCGTCAGTGACCAGGTGGGGTGCGCCCCGGACCTGGTCAGGAACGGGGAAAACGGCTATGTCTTCAAAACCGGAGATATTGCCGGCCTTAAGGAGGCCCTGGCCATGGTTACCGGCGATCAATCCAGGTGTCAGGCGATGGGGCGTAAGAGCCTGGAGTTGATCAGCCAATGGGGTCTGGAAGAAGATGTCTCGGGACTTAAACAGGCCCTGGCATATGTCATGAATAAATAAGCCCGGCCTAAAATTAATATGCAGAGCACTCGAAGAATCCTCTATCTCGGGTTTCAAGGCGGCAATACCTCAAAGCGAGTCAATGCCTTGCGACGCCTCGGGCATGAAGTAACGCACCTGGATCCTTACGGCCTTTTTCCTTATAGAGACTTTATCGGCAGGTTAATCTATTATGGGGGAGGGTCCTTAATCGAAAGGTATTTGAAATATAAAATTTCCCCGATAATTACCCAGGAGAGATTTGATATAATTTTCGTCGATGGGGGAGAATTGATCGGCCCTAACCTGATGAAGCTCCTCAGGGCAGTATCAACTCGAATTATCAATTATAATAACGACGATCCGTTCGGACGCCGGGATAAAAACAAGTGGCGGCTCTATCTGCAAGCGGTCCCGCATTATGACGTTGTCGCGGTGGTGAGGCCGGACAATGTTGGCGAGGCCTACGCCCGGGGGGCCAGGAGAGTCCTCCAGGTCTTCATGGCGGTGGATGAACTGGATGGGCCCCGGGAGATAACTCCCGAAGACCGGAAGCGCTTATCCCACGACGTCCTGTTTATCGGCACCTGGATGCCGGAGAGGGGGCCGTTTCTGGCCGCTTTGCTGCAAGTGGGTCTGCCCCTGGCAATCTACGGCAACAGGTGGCACAAAGCTCCGGAATGGCCGATCCTGCAGGACGTCTGGCAAGGTCCCGCCATTTATGGGGATGATTATATCAAGGCCATTCAACTGGCCAAGATTTCCCTGGGGCTCCTGTCCAAGGGGAATCGGGATTTGCATACCACCAGGACCTTTGAAATTCCCTATGCCGGCGGGTTGTTGTGCGCCGAACGCACCTCCGAACACCTCGCTTTATATCAGGAAGGTCTGGAAGCGGTGTACTGGAGCGACGTCAACGAATGTATTGGCAAATGCCGGGAGCTTCTCGATAATCCGGAGAGAGGACGGGCCATCGCGGCGCAAGGAAGGTTGCGCTGCCTCAGGAATGGCATCTTTAACGAGAATAATCTCAAGACCATGTTGGAGGCCGCTTTCGCTGACTAAGTCATTCAAGGAAGATGACATTGCAATGGGTGATAAAATCAAGGATGGGCTCGGTCATCATGATAGCGCCGGCACCGGTATAATTAAAAGAATTATCCATGGCATTATTCGCCCTTTAATCTTCCTCCCGCATTGCCGCTATCTCTCTCAAACCACTCTGCAAACCTATAAGCCTTGCCCTGGCCTAAGACCGTGGGTTATGCCGTTGGAGGGCCAGTGCGCCCGGCGGAGCAAAACCCTCCGGTGGTTGGGGGAGTGGGTGCCGGTGCAAGGCGCCGGCGGAGATGGCACCACTGGCGCGAAACTGAGGCCGCAACCAATTATTATCGCGGATATGTTTCCTTGGCCGATTCCTGGAAGGAGATCGCCCGGTTTGGTGAGGATAGCTACCGCGCGGAAGTGGATTTAAAATTAGAAGGATAAATGATAAAGATGATCTGTTGATCCAGATCATTTGGTTATCATTCAGCAGTCGATTAACGGGTGGAATGAGTTGAGATGATTAAACGGCTCTTCAAAGGTATCGGAGCAAATTTCTTGGGGCAGCTTATTAATATCGCCTCAAGAATTGTCTTGGTGCCTTTGTTCCTCCTGGCCTGGGGCGCGGATATTTACGGGGAATGGCTCCTGCTGTCGTCCATGGTGGCCTACCTGTCCTTGACAGAGATGGGAGCTCAGTCCTATGTCGCCAACCGCATGACCCAGGCCTTTGCGGGCCGTGATGAGGCGCTCTTTCGCAAAATCCTGCATACCGGCCTGGCCTTATTTCTTATCCTCCCCCTGGTCGTGTTCATTCTGTTCATCGTGGTCATTGCCTTCTTCAATCCTGCGTCATTCTTGCACATAAACCTGACCAGTCATCGCCTGGTTGTCGTGATTCTGGCCATCCTGAGCTTTCAGTTTATTCTCTCTCTGCCGCAAAGTATTTTATTGAGAGTTTATTTCGCCACTGAAATGCTGCCCCGGGGGGTCATGCTGGGCAACCTCATGCAGTTGGCCAGTTTCACCTTGCTGGCCGGCGGGTTATGGCTCCATTGGGGCATGGTGGCCATTGCGGTTCTGCAACTTATTCCCTTTGGGCTGATTGCAGGCCTGGCGCTGTGGGATCTCAACCGAAAATTTCCCCAATTTAAGCTATTGTCCCTGGCGGAGGCGGATTTTACCTTCGGCCTGAGTTTCATTAAACCCAGTCTCCATTTTTTCCTCATCCAACTGGGGCAGGCCTTTTACATTCAAGGGACCGTGTTGGTGGTGGGCGTGGTCTTGGGGCCCGTCCAAGTAGTGCTCTTTTCCACCATGCGGACCATTGTCAATCTGGTCCGGTCATTCTTCGAGCAGATCTCCCATGCCGCCTGGCCGGAAATGACGCGCCTGGATGCCCAGCAGGAGCATGAAAAATTTCTGCTCCTGTTCCGCATTATTCTGCGCTCCGCCCTGGTGGCGGCCATCGTGTTCATGACGGTTCTCCACTTTTTCGGCGATTATATCTATCATGCCTGGTTGAGAAAGACGGTGGCCTATCAACAGCCGGTCATGGACCTCTTCCTGATCTACATGGGGCAATTCATCTTCTGGCTGGCCTGCAGCCATCCCTTGCTGGCCACCAACCGGCATTATACTCTGGCCAAAGCGCTGTTTGTCTCGTCAATCCTCACCATAGCCCTGTCCTACCTGGGAGGCCGGCATCTGGGGCTGCCGGGAGTCGTCCTGGGCATGATTGTGGGAGACCTGCTCTTGCCTTTCTGGTGTGTGCCGTATCTGCTGCGGGAGTATCAACCCCGCTTTTCCTTCAGGTTTTTCGCCGGGGAATTAGTGCCCTACGTCGGGAGCCTGGTCATCCTGGCCACGGTTCCCTGGTTAGCTCCCCTGGTTTTTCCGGCGCTTTTTATCTGGTGGCTACGCGCCGTGCCGGGCCATCTCCTGCGCCTG
>JBAZKX010000239.1:0-4606 GCA_041650575.1 Desulfobaccales bacterium | reverse complement strand
CAGGATATCGTTGATAATCCGCTCCAGGCGGCCGTCTGCGGTCATTTGGGCCAGCAGGTGCCGGAAGAGCCCCTCCTTGAGGAGTTCCAGAAACTCCTGGCGCACCCGGGAGGCGCGGGCCCTCTGCAAAGCCTGCCCCCCATCCTGCGCCAGAAACTCCCGGTGCTCCTTGACCGCGGCCATCAACTCCTCGATGCCCAGGTGATCCTTGGCCTGGGTCATGAGCACCGGCGGCTTCCAGGCCCTATCCTTCCGCAAGGTCCGTAATTCCAGCATCTGCATCAATTCCTGATAGGTGCGGGAGGCCCCGTCCCGGTCGGCCTTATTGACCACCAGGATGTCGGCCACCTCCAGAATCCCGGCCTTGATGGCCTGGATGTCGTCACCCATGCCGGGAACCGTCACCACCAGGGTGGTGTACGCGGTGGCGGCGATCTCCACTTCGTCCTGGCCCACCCCCACGGTCTCCACCAGGATATAGTCCTTGCCCATGGCGTCCAGGACGGTGATCACCGCCCGGGCCGAGGCCGTGAGGCCGCCGAAATGCCCCCGGGTGGCCAGGGAGCGGATGAAAACGCCTTCATCCAGGGCATGGCGCTGCATACGGATGCGGTCCCCCAGGATGGCCCCCCCGGAAAACGGGCTGGTGGGATCCACGGCCACCACCCCCACGGTTTTGCCCTCCTGCCTAAGAAATTGGATGAGGCGGTCGGTGAGGGTGCTCTTGCCTACCCCGGGCGAGCCGGTGATGCCGATGATGTGGGCCCGGCCGCTATGGCGGTAAATCTCTTTGAGAATCTCCCGCGCCCCGGCTAGGCCGTCATCCAGGTCCCGCATGAGACGCGCCGCGGTCCGCACGTCTCCCGCCAGGATGCGCTCCACCACCTCCTGGGTATGATTCATTCTGCCTCCAGTCCGGGGGAGTCAAGGCATCTAAGGCGTGCCTATTCTTCCCCTGAGTCTTCTCATGATGGCCACGGCCGCCGGGATTCCATGAACCCGGCCTCGGTCGGCACGGTTACCCCCTTGCCTCCTGGCCATGACTTCTTAATGTATAATTTAAGACCTCGGCAAGGCAAAGGAAAAGCGCCGCCCGCGGGGCCAGCCGCAGCCGGATGGGAGCGGGACCGGCGGTTTCCGGTTTTTTCCGGGAAAACCCCTTCCCAATTTGCTTCCGGACCTTTTCTTGAGTAGAATGCAAGCAGGGGATGAGCCAGTTATGCACAGCGTCGTACCACGACTCCACCAACTTTTTTCCCACGAGGACCGGCTGCTGATCCTGATCGATCCCGATCCTGACTCTATTGCCAGCGCCCTGGCGCTCAAACGCCTCCTGTGGCGCCACCTGACTTGCAGCGTGATCGCCCCTATCCGCCCCATCACCCGCCCCCAGAATCAACGCATGGTGCAGCTCTTGGGGATTTCCCTCACTCCCCTGGCCGAACTCAACCCCGGGGATTACAACCGCAAGGCCGTGGTGGACAACCAGCCGCCCCATCATAAATCCCTGGCGGCCTTCGACTACGACGTGGTCATCGACCATCATCCCCTTGAGCCGGAAACCAGGGCCCGACTGGCGGATATCCGCCCGGAATACGGCGCCACCGCCACCATCATGACCGAGTACCTGCGGGAAGCCCGGATCAAACCCTCCCTGAAGCTGGCCACCGCCCTGTATTACGGTATCAAGACCGACACCGCCAATTTCGAGCGGCCCGCCATTGAAGCCGATGTCCGAGCCTTCCATTACCTGTTCGGCTTCACCCGGAGACCGCTGGTGCGACGTCTAGAGTTCGCCGAATTCAATATTCCCATGCTGGGATACTTCCAGCAGGCCCTGAACCGCTTCCGCATCCGCCAAACCCGCCTCTATGCCTTCCTGGGCCCGGTGAACACCCCGGATATCCTGGTGATCCTGGCGGATTTCTTCATGCGGGCCGGGGAGATTACCTGGACCATCGTGGGCGGGATTTATCAGGACAAACTGGTGGTCATCTTCAGGAACGACAGCCTGCGCAAGAACGCCGGCCGCCTGGCCTTGCGGGCCTTCGGCAAGCTGGGCTCCGCCGGGGGGCATGCGGCCAGCGCCCGGGCCGAAGTCCCCATCGACAGCACCCCTTTAAGCCCCATCGCCCGTTGGCAGGAGTGGCAGGATTTTATCATCTACCGGGTGGAGCGCCACGGCCGCCTGAAACCCTCCGCCAAAGGGGAAACCGCGGCCAAACCGTCGGGCTGAGGCTTGTTGGCCTAATGCTTGAAGGATGGTAGCCGCAGGCTTTAGCCTGCGCTCTCCCCGGCGAGACGCCGTGCAACCATGACCACAAGGAATCGCCCATGACCTCTGCCCTTTTACTCATCGATATCCAGAACGATTATTTTTCCGGCGGCGCCATGGAGCTGGCGGGCATGGACCGGGCCGCGGCGAACGCCCACCAGGTGCTCGCCGCCTGCCGGCAGGCCCATTGGCCCATCTTCCATGTGCAACACCTGGCCCTGAGGCCGGGGGCCGCGTTTTTCCGGCCGGATACCCCGGGGGTGGAGATTCATGAAAGCGTCCGGCCGGCCATAGGGGAGGCCCTGATTCAGAAGCACTATCCCAACAGCTTTCGGGACACCGGCTTGAAGGAGGCGTTGACCGACGCTGGAGTGACAGACCTGATCATTTGCGGGGCCATGAGCCATATGTGCATCGACGCCACCACCCGGGCCGCGTTCGACTACGACTTTGCCTGCACCGTCATCCACGACGCCTGCGCGTCCCGGGATCTGGTCTTTGACGGCCGGACCATCCCCGCCGCCCACGTTCACGGCGCCTTTATGGCGGCGTTGACCCCCCTCTACGCCAGGGTGCGGTCGTTGCAGGAATTTCTGCAATCCCTTCAGGACAACTAAGGTCTTAAGGAGCCAAGGAGAAATGATGAAGCTCATCCCTTATGCCCAGGTCAAGGCGACTCCCTTCGACAGCGAGACGGCCAAAGGGGTCGCGGCCCGGGTGGTTATCGGCAAGAGTGACGGCGCCCCCAATTTTTGTATGCGAGTCTTTGAGATTTCCCCGGGAGGACACACGCCCCTACATTCCCACGACTGGGAACATGAAATGTTCATCCATGCCGGCGCAGGCCAGGTTTACGTCGAGGGGCAATGGCGTGCCATGGCAGCCGGCAATGTGGTCTTCATCCCGGCCAATGAAGAGCATCAGATGAAAAATACCGGCGAGGCGTTGTTAGTGGTGGTCTGTCTGGTTCCAGGGACCGCCCCGGAATTATGACCATCCCCTCGGGGAGGCTCCTTCCCGTTCCCAAGCCTGGCGGGGGAACGCCATCGCCCGCAAGCTTGGCTGGGCTTTGGGAAAGGTCCCCAGCGCAGTTTAGGTTATATTTGGGTTCCCCAGTTCACCTGGGGAACCGCAACAAAAGGGGCGACCCAATGGGTCGCCCCTACCTGGTGGCACAGGCGTCCCGCCTGTGCTTTATGGGAGGCGCAGGGCGCACCAGGCTGAAGGGAATTCACAGCCTGATACTACCTGTAAAAATAGGGGCAAGGGTCGCTCCCTTGGCCTCCTCCCCCAATCTCTACCCCTCCTCTCCCCGAATCCGCTGAATCATCTCCGAGACCGAGACAGGATCGGTGACCGGCACCAGGGCCACCCGGCCGCCGTAGCTGGTGATGATCTCCCGGCCGGCCACCTGCTCTTCCGGGTAGTTGCTGCCCTTGACCAGGATGTCGGGACGGATGGCGGCGAGGAGTTCCGGCAACTGGTCGCTGGTGAAGACTGAGACATAATCCACCGCGCTCAGGGCCGCCAGGATGCGCCGGCGATCCTCCTCGCCGATGATGGGCCTGCCCTCCCCTTTCACCTGCCGGACGGAATCGTCTGAGTCCACCGCCACCACCAGGACGTCCCCCAGTTGCCGCGCGGCCTCCAGGAACCGGATATGGCCGCGGTGCAACAGGTCGAAACAGCCGTTGGTGAACACCACCTTTTTGCCCTGGGCCTGGAGATGCGGCACCAACAGCCGCAGTTCGGCCAGGGTGGTCATTTTTTCCTGGAGATGGACGTGCCCGTGCAATTCCGCCTGCATCTCGGAGAGCAGAATGGGCGCGGTGCCCTTTTTGGTGACCACCACCCCTGCGGCCAGGTTGGCCAGAGCCGCGGCCAGAGCGATGTCCCAACCGCCGGCCAGGCCCAGGGCCATGACCGCGGCCACGGTATCCCCGGCCCCGGAGACGTCGAAGACTTCCCGGGGGGTGCGGGCCGGCTGCTGCACCGCCTCTTCCTCCAGGATCAACGTATAGCCCTCGGCCCCCTGGGTCACCAGCACCGCGTCCAGGACCAGGCTTTCCCGCAGGCGGCGTCCGGCTCGCACCAGGTCATCCCGGCTCTGCACCGGAAACCCCGCCACCAGTTCCAATTCCTTGCGATTGGGAGTAATGACGGTAGCCCCGGCATAGGAGGAGTAGTCTGCGCCCTTGGGGTCCACCACCACGGGAAGGCCCCGGCCGCGTCCCATGGCAATGAGCTGTTTCAGGAGCGCGGGGGTGAGGACCCCTTTGGCATAATCGGACAGGACGATGGCGTCAACCGCGGGCAGGCGCACCTCGGCAA
>JBAZKX010000238.1:0-4609 GCA_041650575.1 Desulfobaccales bacterium | reverse complement strand
CCCTACCAGGGCCATGGCAAAGGCGATCGGCATTTAAGGGGGCAAGGGAATCGGAGAATAGTAAAATTGAGCTTGAAAACCCGAAAAGCACGGGAATACGTGGGATTGGCGGGCGTTGGGTGGGAAATAGAGTCGCATGGTCTTGCGCTGGAAGAGGGTCGGTGGGTAATGAATTCGGTGACAACCTTAAATGGCCGGCTGGTCGCGCCCACAGTGCTTACAAACCGTGGCCTGGTGGCGAATGATCTCTGCGCAGAATGCACATGTTTTATATCGACCCTTGACCGGCCTAGTGGGCGGGAGAAAGAGCAGGATCAGGATCGCAAAAGGGAATACAGTTGACAAAATAAACCACGAAAATCGCAACCTTCCACGCCTACCCGCTATTGTAGCCCCTACAATACCAGGCACTGCAAGAACGGCCAGGATGCCCACTTCAGTCCCGCCTAACCCAAACATGGATCCTCCTTAATAAGGGATATCCGGATCACGTCTCGCCGGATCCAGGTGTGTCGGGATCTGGTGTGGGTTTCAGCGCCTTCCTCAACTTTTCTACCTGCCTCTCCAGCTCCGCGATCCGCGCCTGGTATGCCTTTTCACGCTGCGCTGCTTGAATGAACAGGCTGTCATGTGATGCTAGGATTGATTGAAGCATATCAACGTCATGACCCAATGCCGGCGCACCTTTCCGCCCGGTCTTAGGCTCAAATACCGTTACTGTGTGCGGAACACCATCCCCCTCCTCCTGCCGCGTGCGGCCCCACAGGCCAGCATCATCGGCGGCCAGGGGAACCCTGCCTAAATCCAACTCCCCAGAGTCCTCTTCGCCGGTCAGTAGCCACCGATAGGAGCATCCATACAGGGCCGCGTAAACCCGCAGCACCTTATCTGGGGGCTTATGGAGGCCAGACTCGTGGTTCTGCACGGTGCGCAGTGCCTGGTGGGTTAATTCAGCAACCTGCTGCTGGGTCAATGCCTTTACTACTTCCCTGGCATACTGAAGCCGTTCAGCGATCTTTTTCATAGGTGTTTTTCGCGCAACACCCGGTGTTGCGTCTGGTGTTGCATAGTATTAGGGTGATATAGAGTAAATCTTTAATAATATCAATATCATAAAACAACTAGAAAAATATTCCAAAAATCAGGTGTTGCGTGCATTTTTCTATTGACTGCGCGCAACAATGCGTTTTATACTTACACCCGCAACCTAGACGAGGATGAAGCATGGCACCCGAAAACATCAAACGCGAACTCTGGGAACGGCGCCGCACCATTAGTATGGCCAGCATCGCGCGGGACCTGGGCGTCACCCGCCAGGCAATCGAATCGGTGATTATGCGCCGATTCAAGTCGCGGCGGATCATGGACGCGGTGGCCCAGGCCATCGGCCACGACGTGAAGTACGTGTTCCCGGAGCTGATCAAGCCGGCCTGACCGCACCCACTCTAAATGAAGGGGGTTGACGTGTCAATGTCTAAAAACCGCCCCAGTTCTGACGCAACGCAGCTCTCCATATTCTCCATCCTGACCCAGCGGATGGAGCCTTCCACCATAGAGGGGCAGTTCAAGTGCGTCGACCGGTTGCGTGCAGCAATGCGTGCGGCGCTCAAGGGCTGCCCCCTTTCCATCCACCAGCTCGCCGGCGAGATGAGCCACCTGCTGGGCACCACCATCACTGCGGATCAGATCTATTCCTGGACCCGCGAAAGCGACGAGCTCAACGGCCGCAACGCCCGGCACATCCCGGGCGAGTATCTTCCGGCCTTCTGCCATGTCACCGGATCGCACGAGCCCCTGGAGCTCCTGGGCAGGACGGCCGGCGTATTCGTGCTGCCCGGTGTGGAGGCCCTCCGGGCCGAGATCCATCGCCTCGAGGACGAGATCCGCGAGCGCCAGGACCGGAAGAACAAGCGGCAGGCTTTCCTGCGCGAACTTCAGAAAGGAGGGAATCAATCCTGATGGAATCCACCCATGTCTTATTCACCCCATCGCAGCTCGCAGAGGTCATGAACACGGCAAAAACCACCATTCTCCGCCGGGCCGAGCGCGAGTCCTGGCCCTACACCAACGGCGGCAACCGGGTCCACCGCTTTCTCCTGTCCGACCTCCCGGCCGACATCCAGTCCGCCCTGGTCGCCGTAACCACCACCCATGTCGACGCCAACCTGCTCCCGGTGCTGGCCCCCGAAGCAGCGCTCGCTGCGGCCACCCGGATCGCCGAAACGCCCCTTTCCCTATCCTTATATAATAAGGATAGCGCGGCCTGGTCCTCCGGCATCACCACGGACCTGGTCCGCGACCCCCGGGTCGGCCGGATCGTGCGCATGATCCAGGAAGCGCGCACGGTGCCCAAGGGCTGGGGCCGCCGGGCCTGGATCCAGGCCGTGGCGCTCAAGGGCGGCACCACCTGGCAGAACCTCTACCGCTACATGGCCCGCTACGAAAAGCAGGGCCTGGCCGGCCTGCGGCACACCAAGAGCAACGCCGAGCAGCCCAAGGCCTGGTCCCCCGAGGCGGTGGAGTGGTGGGTGGGGCTCTGCCTCAAAAAAGAGCACCGCAAACTCGCCCGCGACGGCAAAAAGCGCCTCTACGCCATCCTTATAGAAGAGGCATCCCGCCAGGGCTGGCGCATCGGCTCTTACCGCTCGGCCCTCTGGTGGATCGAGCGAAAGGTCACTCCCCAGCTCCGGGCCCTGCAGCGTGGCGGCGCCCGCGCGCTGGATAACACCCTCCCCCCCGTGCTGCGCGACTATTCCGACCTGGCCCCCTTCGAGATCCTGGTGGGGGACCAGCACCGGTTCGATTTCTGGGTTCAGGACGAGGACACCGGCGAGGTGTTCCGGCCCGAGGGCTATTTCTGGCTGGACCTGCGCACCCGTTGCTGGTACGGCGGCGCGCTCGACCGCAAATACGACAGTTATCTCATGGGCCTGGCCCTCCGCATGGGCCTCAAGATCTACGGCCCGTTCGGGTCCATCTACACCGATCACGGAAAGCCGGAAGAATCCCGCTACATCATGGGCATCATGAAGGAAATGCGGAACCTGGGCCTGGGTGTGGATCGCACCACGAGCGCGGAAATCGGCACTCAGCACATGGATGGAGATCCCGATGAGATCAATCCCCTCTGCCTCCTCGCCGGCACGCACCGCAAGGCGATCGTGCGGAACGCCAAGGCCAAGATGATCGAGGGCCGGTTCCACAAATTCGAGCAGATCCTCCGCGCCGACCTCCTCTGCCCCGGCTACGTCAAGGACCTGGGCGGCCTCCAGGAGGAGAACGAGGTGGACCAGCTCGAGCTCCAGCGCCTGGCCAAGGCGGGAAAGCTGCTCGGCTTCCAGGAATTTTTTCTCCGCGTCCTGAAGGGCATGGATATCCAGAACAACCGCGCCCACCGGGGCGTGCTCAAGGAGTGGGCCTGGAAGCCCCGTCCCCCCATCACCACACCGATGGATTGTCTCCGGATGTGTTGCGGCGAGGGCTGGCGCCCGGTGCGCCTCTCCGAGGAGGCCATCGACCTGGTGTTCCTCCCCCGCGCCGAGCGAAAGGTGGTGCTGGGCCGGATCCAGCTCGACAACGAGGTGTACGAGCACGAGGCCCTCATCCCCATCGACGCCTGGGTGGACGTCCGCTTCGACCCGATGGACGCCACCTGGATCCACGTGTTCCACGAGGGCCGCTACCTCTGCACGGCCTACCCGGTCACGTACAGCAGCATGAAGGACCGCGACCTGGCCCGGCAAAAGATCGAGGACAAGCGCCGTCGCCGCAAGGGCTTCATCACCGAGTACCGCCGCCTCACCTCGTGCGTGCCCGACGTGCTGCACTATTCCGAAACGCCTGCCATCGAACGCGCCGCCGCGCAGATAGGGAAAGCTCAAAGCTCAAGGCTCAAGGCTGAAAGCGAAGTCACCCGCGCCCGCGAGCCCGGCGAGCTGGCCGATGAAATCAAACGGCTCGAGGATTATCGCCCCACGGTGAAGCGGCCACTTTTCAGGCACACGTCGGACCGGTACCAGTGGCTGATCGAACACGCGGACCAGGTCACGGAGGAGGACCGGGGCTTCATGGGGAAGTTCGAAGGGAAGATGAGCGCGGAGACGCGCGACTACTGGGCGGTTTACCGCGAAGGGGTCCAAGGTCCAGGGTCCAAGGTCCAGGGTCCAAGGTCCAGGGGTCGAAGGGAACGGTAGTCTACGATTAACCCGGAACCGGGAACGGGGAACCCGGAACCGCAACGACCGAAGGGAGGTGCCCATGAAAGACGTCTTCGTTCCAACCCAAAACTACAACCACTTCGAAAACCTGTGTGGAGAGCTCATGTCCAGCTCCGCCGGCATCGAGATGGCCGCCATCATCGGCCGCGCCGGCAGGGGCAAAACCACTTCAGCCCAGCGCATGGTGGCCCTCAACCCGTATGTGGCCTACGTGCGCTTCGAAGACCGGCTCTCGCCCGTGGCCCTCATCCGCGAGATCGCCTTTGCCGTGGCCGGGGTCCGGCCGGGGCACACCCAGGGCTGCATGGACGTCATCCGGGCCGAGCTTGCCCGATCGCGCCGCCTCATCATGGTCGACGAGGCCGACCGCATGGGCCTCAAGCACCTGAACA
>JBAZKX010000237.1:0-4610 GCA_041650575.1 Desulfobaccales bacterium | reverse complement strand
TGCACACCGCGTAGGGCCGGGGATCAATAATCTGAGCCGCGCCGAATTGTTGCGCGGCCAGCCAACCGGCCCCAGAGGCCATGCCGCCGTGGGTCAGGGTAGGGCCGTCCTCCACCACCAGCACGGTTTTGCCCTGAATCCGCGCCGGTTCGCTAACCAGCACCGGCATGGTGGCCAGGAGGATATCCGCCCGGGGCGCGAATTGCTGAATATTCCGGCGCACCAGGTCGATGTTGTCCGGGGTGGCGGAATCCACCTTGTTGATAATGGCGAGGTCGGCCATGAGCAGGTTGGTCTCCCCGGCGAAATAGAGTAACTCGTGTCCCGGCCGCAAGGGGTCGAAGAGCACCACGTGGATATCGGGCTGAAAGAACGGGGTGTCGTTGTTGCCGCCGTCCCAGACGATGACCTCGGCCTCCTGCTCCGCCCGGGCCAGGATTTGCCGGTAATCCACGCCGCCATACACGATAATGCCCTGGTCCACCAGGGGCTCGTATTCCTCCCGTTCTTCAATCGTCAATTGGTGCCGGCTGAAGTCCTCGACGGTGGCGAAGCGCTGCACCACCTGACGCTTAAGGTCACCATAGGGCATGGGATGGCGCACCACCACGGTCTTTTTGCCCAGGCCGCGCAAGATCTCGCAGATCTTCCGGGTCGTGGGGGATTTGCCGCACCCGGTCCGGACCGCGCACACCGCGATCACCGGCCGGGCGGAGTGCAGCATGGTCCTGGCTGCGCCTGGGAGTAAAAAACCGGCCCCCGCGGCCATCACGAGCGAGGCCTTGTGCATCACTTCGACATGCGGGACGTCACTGTAGGAAAACACCACCAGATCAACCCGCTGATCCCGGATCAGCTTTTCCAGATCCTCCTCCGGGTAAAAGGGGATGCCCTCCGGGTAAAGGCAACCGGCCAACTCCGGGGGATAGACGCGGTCGTGCACCAGGGGAATCTGCGCCACGGTAAAAGCCGTTACCCGGTAATCGGGATTATCCTTGAAAAGCAGGTTAAAATTGTGAAAATCCCGGCCCGCTGCGCCCATGATGATGACTTTTTTTGGCATAACCTCGCGCCCTCCGGAGGGAGAATCAATCGAAACAGACCCAAACCCCACGGATGGCAGGGTCTTGAGACGTGGAGCAATTGCAAACCGCGCTTTAGGTATTACCTTATATCCGCAAGCTCTTGAAGGCCTTGATAAGTTGAGAGTTTTCCAGATCGGTGGCGAATCCAGCTTGCCGATTATAATCTGCCCCCATGAAGAAAGGAAACTAATATGGTCAAGGGTTGTTTCATCGACAATACCTGGGTCGAAACCGGGGAGAAGCTGGCCGTCCTCTCTCCCTGGTCCGGGGAAAGGGTAGGGGAGGTATCCCTGGCGGCAGAAAGTCAATGGGAAGCGGCCATAGCCGCGGCCCAAAAGGCCGCCGGCGTTTTCAAGGCTTTTTCCAGCCAGGAACGCCAAGCAATGCTGGAAAAGCTGGCGGCCGGGGTTAAGAATCGGCAGGAGGAACTGGCCCAGACGATTGTGGCGGAGGGGGGAAAACCGGTCACCTACGCCCGGGGCGAAATGGCCCGGGGAGTGCTCACCCTGAGCCTGGCGGCGCAGGAGGCGGCCAGAATCGGCGGAGAGGTCATGCCGCTTGATCTGACTCCGCCCACCCGGGGCCGTTGGGGGATAACCCGGCGTTTTCCCCTGGGCCCGGTCCTGGGCATCAGTCCCTTTAATTTTCCCTTCAACCTGGTGGCCCACAAGGTGGGTCCGGCCCTGGCCGCGGGCAACCCCATCATCTTCAAACCGCCCTCGGCGACGCCGCTGACCGCGCTCAAGCTGGCGGAAATCTATGAGCAGGCCGGCCTGCCGGCCGGGGGCTTGCAGGTCTTGCCCAGCCCTTCCTCGTTGACGGAAAAGTATGTGGCTGACGAGCGTCTCAAGGCGGTCTCTTTTACCGGCAGCGCCGCGGTGGGCTGGCGCCTCAAGAGCCTGGCGGGAAAGAAAAAGGTCATCCTGGAGTTGGGGGGTAACGCGGCCTGCATCGTGGATGGGGACGCGGACCTGGACGCGGCCGCGGCCCGGATTGCCATCGGGGCCTTTGCCCACGCAGGCCAGGTGTGTATTTCCGTGCAGCGCCTCCTGGTGCA
This sequence comes from Desulfobaccales bacterium, assembly GCA_041650575.1. GTDB lineage: Bacteria > Desulfobacterota > Desulfobaccia > Desulfobaccales > 0-14-0-80-60-11 > 0-14-0-80-60-11. The sequence goes on along the minus strand of JBAZKX010000237.1, from coordinate 2,468 downwards.
CCAGGATATCTATGACGGGTTTAAAGAAATTTTCCTCAGAGCCGTGCAAGCCCGGGTGGCGGTGGGCGACCCCGCCCGGGAGGCCACGGTGGTGGGGCCGTTTATTGACGCCGGGGCCGCGGCCCGGGTCAGGCAATGGGTCGAAGCAGCCCTGGCCGGCGGGGCGCGCCTCACCAGCGGGGGCCTTGGGGAGGGCAACCTTATGCCGCCCACGGTGCTGGAGAAGGTGACGCGGGAGATGCAGGTCTGGAAGGACGAAGTTTTCGGGCCGGTGGTGGTTATGGCTCCCTTTACCGATTTCACCCAGGCCCTGGAGATGGCCAACGACTCGGTTTACGGGCTCCAGGCCGGCGTCTTCACCCGGAACCTGACCCACACCTGGCAGGCCTTCGAGGGCCTGGAAGTGGGGGGGGTCATCATCAACGACGTGCCCTCCTTCCGGGTGGACAATATGCCCTACGGCGGGGTCAAGGCCTCGGGCTTCGGCCGGGAAGGGCTGCGTTATGCCATAGAGGAACTGACGGAACTGCGCCTTCTGGCCCTAAAGGTGTGAGACTTTTCCGGGCAGCGGCGCAGTCTCGTTCCCAAGTTGCCCGTCTCGTTCCCAGTTTGCCCGTCTCGTTCCCAAGTTGAACTTGGGAACGAGACGGCAGCAAAGGCATAGGCGGCACAGGCTTTTGGCTGATAGCTGATGGCTGACCGCTAATAAATCGACCAGCGTTTGAAGGACATGGCCTTTTGTACCCGGGTCACGGCCAGATGCATGGCTGCCTCCCGGGGCGTGATTTTTTTGATTCTGGACTCTTCCAGTACCAGACGCGTGTTGGTCCGGACCTTCTTCTCAATAACTTCCATGGCCTCGCTTTCGATCTTGCCTCGGTATTCCATGGCGGCGCAGATCACCCCGCCGGAGTTGGCAATGAAATCCGGCACGACCAGAATGCCCTTCTCATGCAAGTATTTTTCGGCGCCCTCGGTGAGCGGGATGTTGGCGCCCTCCACCACCAGTTTGGCCTTGAGTTGCTCCATGTTGTTCTCATTGATCACGTCGGGGCGGGCGGCGGGGATCCAGATGTCGCATTCGAAGCCGACAATGGCATCCCGGTCGAATTTCTCGGCGTCGGGGTAATCGACTATGCTTTTTCCGGCTTCTTTCATCCTGATGAGCTTGTTCACATCCAGGCCGTCGGGATCATAGATCGAGCCCCGGGAGTCGGCGGCCCCCACCAGGATGGCGTTCTGTTCGGCCAGAAAACGGGCCGCGTTCATGCCCACGGCGCCAAAGCCCTGAATGGCCACCCGGGCCTTGGCCAGGGTAAAGCCCGCCGGGCAACCGCAATAAGGCAAGGCCACTTCAATGGCATGTCTAAGCCCCCAGGCCGTGGCGCCGATTTGGTCTATGGGAATTCCGCCGGCTTCGGCAGGCAGGCCGGTGACATTGCGGTTGATTTCATCTTTGATCCAAGCCATGCACTCCTCGTCGGTGCCCATGTCCGGGCCCATGACGTATTCCGGGAAGTTCCGCAAGGCGCAGGCCAGGGCCCGGATCAGGCGTTCCTTCTTCGGCTTGGGCATCTTCGGGTCGGCGTAAACCACCGTCTTGCCGCCCCCGTGCGACAGGCCGGCTGCGGCATTTTTGAAGGTCATGGAGCGAGCCAGCCGCATACATTCATCGATGGAGACGTCGGGGGCCATGCGGATGCCGCCGACCGCCGGTCCCATGGCGATATTGTCGATTACCAGGACCGCCTTCAAATCAATGGTGGGTTCATACACCTGGATGATCTTTGCTGGTCCCAGCTTATCGGCGAAGCGCAGGATATCAGCCATAATCAGGAATCTCCCTAAGGTCTTAGAAGCGATTGGCCAGGCGGATAACGGCCTCTGATGAATAAAATGATTTCATTTTCGCACATGTCAAGGCCCGAGCGCGGGATAGGCCTTGAGAGGCATTGCCAAATCATGGTTGCGAACTTAAACAATAGTATAGAGGGAAAGCCCGGATCCTTTTGCTTGTGAAACATACCCAGGGATATCCTCAAGGAGGACCGCCCCGTGAGTCAAACCGTAATCGAGCATGTCCTGAGACGTTTGAAGATGTTGGGTATCAAGGACGTCTTCGGCGTCCCCGGTGACTTTGCCTTCGGCATCGATGACGCCATCTGTACCGACCCGGAACTGAACTGGATCGGCTGCTCCAACGAGTTGAATGCCGCGTTCGCGGCGGACGGTTACGCCCGGATTAAGGGATTTGCCGCTCTGGCCACTACCTTCGGCGTGGGCGAACTGATTGCTTTGGGAGGTATCGCCGGTTCCTATACCGAACATCTGCCGGTGTTTCATCTTGTCGGCATGCCCAATCTGAAAACCCAGCGGGAGCATCGGATTGTGCACCACACCTTGGGGAACGGAGAATTCGATCTGTTCATGAAGATGACTCAGCCGGCCGTCTGCGCCAGCGCCATTCT
>JBAZKX010000236.1:0-4613 GCA_041650575.1 Desulfobaccales bacterium | reverse complement strand
CACCAGATGACCGCCAGGATAAAGGCCCAAACCCCGATGAAGACGTCAATGAACACCTTCACCGTGGTGGCGGTCATCAACATCCAGCCTTCCTTGTAGTTGATGCCTTGGGCGGCCAGGGCTTTGGCCCGGATAAGGGAATCCACGATGGCCCCGGAGGCCACCGCGGCGCCGTCGGTCTTGACCGCCAGGGCCATCCAGGCCCCGGCCACCATGGGCTCCGTCCATAGGAAGAACTGGGCAATGAAGGGCAGGAAGATCAATTCCACCACTGCGAAGATGACCACCAGGGAGGATACCATGATGGGCACCACGGGGCGGGCCCGGATGGCGCCGCCGGTGGCTATGGCCGCGGAGACCCCGCAGATGGAGATCCCCGAAGCCAGGGGTGCGGCCCATTCCCGGCTGAATTTGAAGTATTTCCTGGCCACGAAATAGACCACGGCCCAGTAAATAAGATAAGCCTCGATAATCGCGCACAACCCCCGAAACAGGACCGCCGACGCCAGGCCCGCCGCCTCGGCCGCCTTGACTCCCAGGCCGGCACCCATAATCACAATGGCGGTTTTAATATATAATTCCGGTCGGGTGGCCTCTTTCAAGGTATCGGAAAATCGGGGGAAAAAATTGCCGACAATCAGGCCGACGATAAGGGCGACAATAAAACCTGCTTCGCCGGTGAGCCTCAAGGACCAACCGATGCCGCTCTTGGCGGCATTAGTGGACGCGATATAGGCGAAATGCCCCAGGAGCCAGCAAGCATAGCCGATCCAGAAGACCAGGGTGAAACCTAACATGAACCGGCCCACATTGACGCCCATAGCGATGGCGCCGATCTCCGTGATGACCAGCATAAACAGGTAAGTCAACAAGAGAGAAGTCAAGCCCGGCATACCTTTGAGAGTTCCGGAGACCGGGGAGAGAGCTTTAGTAATGTCCGTCCAGACGTTGGTCTTAATTCCCCAACCCAGCAGATCCAGCCCCACAAAGACCCCCAGGCCCAAAACGAAGATAAGCAGGCCCATCCATAAGGATAGCCAGTCCTCGCTGATACCTTTCTTTCCTTCCATGTCATAACCTCCTGATAATGCCGTAAGTTAGGTGGTGCGGGTTGGTCATAAACACTCCTCCTCTTTGATGGGCGGGACACGGAAGATCGACCTCCGGGGGCAATCACCGCGAGATTCGTTTCCCGATCCAGACTTGTAAAGCTTTGATATGGCAATTCTCCTAAGCAAAGAGAGTGCCAAGGGGAGAAGCCGGGGCCAGTCGAGAGCGTAGAGGTATTTTAGCTTTAATATCAGCATGATATATCAGAGGGGTTTGGGCAGACACAGGGCCGGTAACCATTTAATGCTTCCCTGCGGAAGCACTAAATGCTGCTTTAAGTTGGCATATCGGCGATTTTTTTTTATAATGTCATTGCGTCCGGCAATCTTGGGTGGATCCCAGCAAGGAGTTCCCGGCCATGTCCGCAGCAAAAGCAACTTCCTCGCGGCAAAAAACGCCGCGTCCTCACCGGTCCCTCAGTCTCCAACGCAAATTCCTCCTGGGGGTCGGGGTCATCTTCCTTGGTTTTTGCTTGATTATCGCCCTGTTTATCTACTCCCGGGAAAAGCGGCTGTTGGAAGAAGCGGCCCATGAAAGGGCCGAAATGGTCATGGCCGCGGCCGCGGCCACCCGCAGCTACATCCAGGAGGTGCTGCGGCCCAAGATGTACCAGGTCCTGGGCCACGACGCCTTTTTGCTGGAAGCCATGTCCACCTCCTACGTGGGCCGGGCGGTCATGGACCGCCTCAAGGAGAGCACCCCGGAATACGAAATTAGGCGAGTCGCGTTGCACGCCCGCAACCCCGTTTCAGACCCCAAACCCTTTGAAGTAAAGCTGATCAAGTTTTTCGCCGCCCATCCCGAACTCCAGAGCTGGCAAGGGATCGTGCAGATCGCCGGCCAGTCCAGTTTCGTGCATTCCCGCCCGGTCTATTTCACCCCGGATTGTATGCATTGCCATGGCAATCCCGACAACGCTCCCCCTGATCTCGTCAAGCTTTACGGCCGGGAGCGGGGGTTCGGCTACCAACCGGGGGATATCGCCGGGGTGACCGCGGTGAGTATCCCGGTGGACCTCGCTCTGGCCAAGATCAAGGAGCGGGCCATTTCCATCTTCGGCCTTAGTCTCTTCGGCCTCTCCCTGCTGTACGTGGGCATCTTCTTTTTTTTCAACCGGGTGGTGATCCACAGCCTGCGGGATTTGCTGGAGGTCTTCCGCCACGGCCTGCGGGATGAAACCGAGCTGCAACTGCTGACCGAAGCAAAGGCCAAAGACGAGATCGTCGAACTGACGGCCGCGGCCCAGGTCATGGCGGGGCATCTGCACGATACCCGGCAGCAATTGGCAGAATACACCGGAAATCTGGAAATCATGGTCAGCCAGCGCACCGAAGCCCTGGAGGCCTCGCAACGCCAGTTGCAGGAGAAGATCACGGCGCGCAACCAGGAGCTGCACACCCTGAACACCATCGCGGAATTGATTACCCGGGCGGTCAACCTGACGGATATTTTGCCCCGGGTGTTGCTCCAGACCTTAAGGCTGATACCGGCCCGCGGCGCCGCCTTATACCTGCTCCGGGACAACCCCACCCGCCTGGAACTCCAGTACCAGGAAAACGCCGACCGCCTCCCCTCCTGTATTGATCTTGCACCCGGCGATCACCCAGCCGGAGAAGAGGACATCACCGACCTGCCTTCCTCCCTGCACTTGGCGGTAAGTGGCCGCATGAGCTTCTTTGCCTGCGCCGAGGAACAAAACTGTCTCAATGTGCCGCTGGTCTGCCGGCGCCAGGTGCTGGGGGTCATGAGCTTTGTCCAGGTGGATTTCAACGAGATCACCCCGGAACGGCGGGAACTCTTGAACTCCGTGGGCCAGCAGGTGGGCATCACCATCGAAAGTCTGCAAAATGTGGCGCAACTGACGAACAGCAAGGACTTGCTGCAATCGGTCTTCGACGGCATCACCGATATGATGGTCCTCCTGGATCGGGACCTGCGCATCAAAATGGTCAACCAGGCCTATCTGCGGCATTACGGGGTGACCCTGGAGGAGATCCTGGACCAGCCCGGCTGTTCCTCTGACGGCGAGGGCTACTGCCCTATTTCCCAGGAGAGCCTGAACGCCGTGTTCCACACCAAAAAGCCGATGACGGAGGAAGTTCAGAGCGGCAGGGGCGAGATTTTCCTGGTGCACTACTATCCCATTATCGACGAACAGGGCGAAGTGGTCAGCATCGTGCGCAATGCCAAAGATATCACCGCAGAAAAACGGGTGGAGCAGCGCATCCAACACGCGGAAAAATTGGCCTCCCTGGGCCAACTGGCCGGGGGCATTGCCCACGAAATTAACAATCCCCTGGGGGTGATTCTCTGCTACGCCGATTTACTCAAGAGCCAACTGACTGATTTTCCCCAGGGTTACAAAGACGTGGCCACCATCGAGAAACATGCCCTCAACTGCCAGCGCATCGTTGCGGATCTGCTGGATTTTGCCCGGGGCCAGGAAACGGAGCGCCAATCCACCGACCTGAACCTCACCATAGAAGAAGTGGTGCGCATGGTGGAACACCAGTTCCGCCGACAACATTGCGATCTGGAATTGGACCTCTCCCCGGGATTGCCCCGGGTGAAGATCGATGCCAACAAGATGAAGCAGGTCTATCTGAACCTCCTGATGAATTCCCGCCAGGCCATCACCGGCCGGGGGGTCATCCGCATCCAGACGCGCCACCTGCAAGACGCGGGCAAAGTGCAGATCACCTTCCGGGACAACGGCGCCGGCATTCCCCCGGAGATCATCGAACGCATCTTCGATCCGTTCTTCAGCACCAAGAAGACCGGGGAAGGAACCGGCTTGGGACTGTCAGTCAGCTATGGGATCGTCAAGGATCATGGTGGGGATATCCAGGTGGAAAGTAAGCCGGGCCAATGGACCCGATTTACCATCGAGTTGCCGGTAGAGGAATCGAGGTAACCAAGCGATGCCGCAGGAAAGAATCCTGATCGTGGACGACGAAGCGGATATGCTGGAAGGCATGCAGCGTATCTTCAACCAGCATCTGGGAGAGGTCGAAGTCACCACCACTTCCCGGCCCCGCCAGGCCCTGCGCCTGGTGCGCCAGGTGCCGGTTGACCTGGTCCTGCTGGATATCCGTATGCCCGAAGTGGACGGCTTCGAACTCCTGGAATCCCTCAGGAAAGAGGACCCCTGGCTTACCGTGATCATGATGACCGCGTATGGGAGCATCGAGATTGCCGTGGAGTCCATGCGGCGGGGCGCCTATGATTTCATCACCAAGCCTTTCCATAAAGACCCGCTCCTGCGGGCGGTGCGCAAAGGCCTGGAACGCAACCGGCTCATCCGGGAGAACCGCCATCTGCGCCTGAAGGTGGCCGATACCTCCGGATTTGAAGGCCTGGTGGGACAATCGCCGCCGATGCGCCGTCTTTTTGAGAAAATCCAGGCCATCGCCCCTACCGACTATGCGGTGATCATCCGGGGGGAGAGCGGCACCGGCAAGGAACTGGCGGCCCGGGCCATCCATGCCTTGAGCAAGCGGGCC
>JBAZKX010000235.1:0-4643 GCA_041650575.1 Desulfobaccales bacterium | reverse complement strand
CGGCAGGGCCGCAGCCCCCCAGTCATCTTCATATCACCTATTTAAGCCCATTTCTCGCAATTCTTGGGGTTAATGGTGCAAAAATTATTTTGATACGGTAGTTTGGTTCTTGATGGAAATCTCCACCCTTTTTGTAAGCGGCAGCAGTCTGACCTGGCAGGATTACTCGGTTCTGCTGCTGCTTCTCGTGGTGATGGTTTTTATCGGCCTTTACTGCGGCCGGGAAGAAGAAACCACGGCTGACTTTTTCCTGGGGAAGAGGCAGATTCCGTGGTGGGCGGCTTGTCTGTCGTTTGTGGCCACGGAAATCAGCGCGGTCACCCTGATCTCGGTTCCCGCCATCGCCTATATGGAAAACTGGGAATATGCCCAGTTTTTTATCGGTTCTTTTCTAGCCCGGGTCGTGATCGCCTTTCTGTTTATCCCGGCTTTTTACCGCTACAACTGCACCTCCATTTACGAATTTTTAAAATACCGCTTCGGCCCGGAAACCCAAATCGCCGGTTCGATCCTGTTTTTCATCACGCGTCTGCTGGCCTCCGGCGTGCGCCTGATGGTGGCCTGTTTGGCGGTGAGCATCCTGATCGGCTGGCCGATCCTGCCGACTATCCTGCTGTTTTCGGTGATCTGCATTCTCTATATCGCCTGGGGCGGGATCAAGGCGGTGGTGTGGACCAACGTGGTGCAGGCCCTGGCCTTTACGCTGGCGGGCGCGGTGGCCATCGGTTTCCTGCTCACCCGGATTGACGGCGGCGCCGCGGCCGTGGTGGCGATTGCCGGCGACGCGGGCAAACTGAAAATCTTCAACTGGGGACCGGGGCTGGCGGAAGCCGGTCTGCCGGTCTTCCTGAAGAGCCTATTCACGGATCCCAATCTCTTGGTGTTGGCGACTTTAAACGGGTTTTTCGGCTCGATGGCCGCGTTCGGGACCGATCAGGAGACCATGCAACGGCTGCTGACCGTGGAAACGAGACGTGCCAGCCAGAAAACCATGCTGCTCACCCCCATCGGCAGCTTTCTGGTGATGCTCATCTTCCTGTCTGTCGGCGCTTGCCTCTATGCCTTCTATGCCCAGCATCCCGGGATGCCTTTGCCGGCTAAATTGGACAAAATTTTCCCGCATTTTATCGAGCAGACCATGCCCCCCCTGATGCGCGGCCTGATGCTCGCGGCCATTGTGCTGGCCAGCATCGACTCGCCCTTAGGTTCCCTGACTTCTTCTTTTGTCACTGACATCTACCGGCCGGTGCTGGTCAAGTCGGGAACCGAACGCCACTATCTGTTCGTTTCCCGGGTTTGCGTGGTGATGTTCGGCATTATCCTGGCGTTTATCGCCTACTTTTTCAGCCATTTTGAAAAATTCCTCTGGCTCGCCTTTAAAATCGGCGGGGTCACCTACGGCTCTTTACTGGGAGTTTTTCTCCTCGGGCTGCTCACCACCAGGCGCTGCAACCGGGTCAATGTCGCGGCCATGACTCTTTCCGCCCTGGGACTGCTGGCGCTGCTGATTCTTTCCGAGAAGAACATCTTCCCCCTGGGCTGGACCTGGCTGTTGTTGATCGGCACCTTTTTGACGTTTGCCATCGGCTGGATTTTCGGCACCAAAGCGGAGAGCGCGGCGGAAAACGCCCGTTAGTTGCCGCGCCCTAGCTTTTACCCGATGCCATTCACCTAAGCATTGCGATATCTATTTCGGATGTAGGGGGCGGGGTTTCCCCGCCCCTGGTGGCACAGGCGTCTCGCCTGTGCAGGCGCAGGCTAAAGCCTGCGGCTACCAAAAATAGCACTTGACCGCCACCGGGTATCAATCTCACGGCTGCCCGGCGCTGCTCCTGGCGGTATAATAGCCGCCGCTTTCCTGCACCGTCACCGGGCCTTCGAACATGGCGGAGAGATGGCGCGAGGTCAGGACTTCGGGTTTGCGGCCGTCGAGGAGGACCCGGCCGTGCCGCAGGAGGACGACCCGGTCGATTTCCGGGAAAATCTCTTCGATGTGGTGGGTGACCAGGATGATGGTCTTGCCGTGGCGGGCCAGGTTTTGCAGGGTGCCGAGGAACCGGTGCCGGGCCATGAGGTCCAGCCCGGTGGTGGGCTCATCCAGGAGCAGGGCCCGGGGGTCGGAGACCAGGGCCCGGGCGATCATGACGCGGCGCACCTCCCCGGGGGACAAGGCCTCAAGATAGGCGTCCGCCAGGTGGGAGGCTTCCATCAGGGCCAAGGCCTGCCGGGCCTGCTCCCGCATGGCCGGGGTGAGGTGGTGGTGCCGGAAGAGGCCGTAGGAGGCGAAGAAGCCCGAGATTACCGCGTCCAGGCCCCGGGTCCGCCGGGGCAGCGTCCCGGCCAGGATGGCATGCTGCAAGTCCGCGGAAACGATACCCAACAGCGAGCGCAGTTCAGCGACGTTCCAGAGCTCTTCCCCGAAAATCAGCAGGGGCGGGGTACCGTCCTCGTGGGCCAGAGGGTAGTCGAGGTGAGCGATGAGGCGGATGAGGGAGGATTTGCCGGCCCCGTTGGGGCCGAGGATGGCGGTGTGCTCGCCTTCCCGGATGGTCAGGGTGATGCGGTCCAGCACCCGGTTGCCGTTCTTGACTACCGTGGCGTCCTGAATCTGGAGGAGCGCGGTCCCGCGCCGCTCCGGACGCCGCCCGGAATCACCGGTTGACCATGACATTTCTGACTCTCAGGAATCAAAGGATTTTGAGAGAGGAGGCAGGCGCGCTGAAGAAAAAGCCCCTGGCCTCCTCCCTCAGAAATATTAGGCGCGCCAGTCTTTTTTCACCGCGATGGCGTCGATCTCCACGGAGACATTCTTGGCCAGGCCCGCGGCCTGGATGGTGGTGCGGGCTGGCGGGTGCTGGGGGAAAAACTCTCCGTAAGCCCGGTTCATCTCGAAAAAATCGGCCATATCCGCCAGATAGATCGTGGTTTTCACCACGTCCTTCAAGGTCAGACCCACCGCGGCCAAAATGGCCTTGAGGTTGGCGATCACCTGGACGGTCTGCACCACGATGTCTCCTTCCACCAGGCGACCGTTGGCATCCATGGGGATTTGTCCGGAGACGAACACAAAGGGGCCGGCGGCCAAGGCCTGGGTATAGGGGCCGACTGGGGCCGGGGCCTGATCGGTTTCGATGACGATTTTTTTCATGGTCGTGGTCTCCCTGGCATCAGAAGGTTATCGATGCCGTCACAAGGTTGAACAGCCTGACAGACACAAAAGTCTTGAAGAATCATGAGCGTTTTGTTAATGCTATGGAAAAACCTTGGAGGTAAACAATGGGGTTGTGGTTGAAATGCCCGGGGTGCCAAGCGAAAACTCCCCTGTCTTTAAAGGTTTGTCCCAACTGTGGGCAGGACCTGGATAAACTGGCCACCAACCAACGGGTCTATGTCATCGGCGCGGCCGAGCCCACCGCGGCGCCGGCTCCAGCCCCGCCTCAGGCCGCAGCCCCGGTGGCGGCGGCGGTAACCGCACCGGCCGCATCCGCCGCGGAGCCGGCGGCGACGGCCAAGGCTGCCAAGAAGCCCAGAAAGACGAAGAAAAAGAAGGCTTAGGCCCGCAAATCTTAGGACACTTCCTGCATCACACCCTGCAGCAGCTCCACCAGTTGGGGTTCCGCCCGGGCCACCGTGTCGATGATGGCTTCAATGGCGATGGGGGCCATGGCGTCCGGCAGGTTGAGGTTGCTGATCACCGAGATTCCCAGGACCCGGAGACCGGCATGCACCGCGGCGATGACTTCGGGCACGGTGGACATGCCCACCGCGTCCGCCCCGATCAGACGCAGGAACCGGGTTTCGGCCGGGGTCTCCAGACTGGGGCCTTTGACGGCCACGTAAACTCCCTGGCGTAAGGTCAGGCCGAGGCGGCGGGCCGCGTTTTCCGCCGCCGCCCGCAGGCCGCGGTCATAGACCTGGCTCATATCCGGGAAACGGGGACCCCAGGCGTCGAGATTTTCTCCCACCAGGGGATTGTCCCCGATCAGGTTGAGGTGGTCGCAGATGAGCATCAAGTCGCCGGCCTGAAAAAGGGGATTGAGCCCGCCCGCGGCGTTGGTGACCACCAGAGTCTTGACTCCCAGCCCTGCCATGACCCGCACCGGAAAGGCCACCTGGCGCAGGGAATAGCCTTCGTAGGCATGGAACCGGCCCTGCCAGAGCAGCGCCTCCCGGCCGGACAATTGGCCCCAGGCGAGGCGCCCCTGATGGCTGGGGCTGGTGGCCGGCGGAAAATGGGGCAGCTCGGCATAAACCAGAGAGCCGCCGCCTTCGAGCCGATTGGCCCAGAGCCCCTGCCCGGTCCCCAAGATAATGCCCCACTCCGGCTTGGCGGCCAGGCGCGGAGCAATGAAATTAACGCATTCTTCCACCTGCGCCTGGTAAGTCCGGCTCAAAGACTACTCCTTTCGGTCCCTAATCTGGCATAAGAATATGACGCCTGCCCCGGTTCGTCAATGGCCGGAGGGCCTGTAGGGAGATTTTCGCTTTCTCCTTGACAGTTTGCCCCATAAACTTAAATATATAGTATTACGGTGAGGGAGAAAAAATGGGCAGACCCAAGAAATGCCGGTGGGTGGAAACTGAGCCGGGGATAACCTTCTTCAAACCCCGGGGCATTCCCCTCAGATCCCTGCAGCAGATTG
>JBAZKX010000234.1:0-4656 GCA_041650575.1 Desulfobaccales bacterium | reverse complement strand
ACTGGCCGACGGCTGTGACGTCATGCTCTACCTCCTGCGCCATCAGGACGGCACGGTGGAACCGGCTTCCTCGGGCACCCTCATCGACCCCCAGGGCCGCACCCGGCATCTTAAGCTCGCGGATTTTACGGTCAAAGCCACCGGGACCTGGATTTCCCCCCACACCGGCGCCAAATACCCCGCGGGCTGGGAGATTACCATCCCCGATCCCGGCTATCGCCTGACCCTGGCTCCCACGGTCTCCGACCAGGAGATTCGCGCCCCGGCCCCGGCCCAGGTGACCTACTGGGAAGGGGAGGTCAAGATTGAAGGCACGAAAAACGGCGCACCGGTGCAGGGCCAGGGCTACGCCGAACTAACCGGCTACGCCGGCGGTCTGGGCGCCAGGTTTTAAAAAGGGGCGAAAAGGGAAAATAAGTGGCCTGGGCTGGAGCTGTGGCCGAGATTTTTGCTAATTGCTGAAAGCTAACTGCTAACTGCTGAAAGCTGATAGCTCCCAAAAGCCAGGGAGGGGCACAGCTTCCGCTCTGCCCCTCCCAAATCTTGCTATATATTATCGCGCTTTAGCGCGTGAGCCAGCGGTCGTTTCTTACGGTGAGGAAGGCCCAGGGTTGCACCCAGTTGAGGGCGAAGAAGGCGAAGTAGGAGTAGATGATCCCATAGATGAAGTCCAGGTCACGTTCCTGGTGAATGTAGTAGTACATCCAGACCAGGGTGAAGACTCCCAGGCCGGCGAAGAACTTCACCATAACGATGGGATAGAGCCAGAAGGAAATGAGCAGCATGCCCAGGAAGAGGTAGGTCAGGGGAAACTCGATCTGAGTCATGAAGAAGTCCACGATGGGCAGCAGCCGGTGCCGGCTCCGGTACTTGCTGAAGATGAACTTGAGCTGGACCCAATTTTCCCGGAAATTGCTGCGGTCCCAACGCAGGTACATGCGGCACAGGCCTTTGTAAGTTTCGGGCACCTTGGTGTGGACGATGGCGGTGCGCTGGTAAGAAGTATAGAAACCCTGGCGCAGCACGAAGTTGGTCAGGGCCCGGTCTTCCCCGATGTTGGCGGGCAGACCCATGAAGGTCTGGGCGCGCCATTCTTTCAGCACGGGTTTAAGCGCCGCGGCCCGGTACGCCGACAGGGCCCCGGGGGTGCAGGTGACGCAGCCGTACATGCTTTGCGAGGCCCTCAGGAAGTCGAAGGCCAGGACGAAGCGCACCGCCAGCATCCGGCCCATGAGGCTGTGGGCCCGGTTATAGACCTTGACGTTGCCGGCCACCGCGCCGATCTTGGCGTCGTTGAGCATGGGGGCGATGACCTGTTTGACGGTATCGGGGGTGATGACGCTGTCCGAGTCGATGGTGACGAAAAAGTCACCTTTGCCCCGGCAGAAACCGGCGTAGAGGCCCTCTTTTTTGCCCCGGTTCTTGGCAAAGCGGATGGCCTTGATCAATTTGGGATAGCGTTTGCGGGCCCGGTCAATATAGACCCAGGTGTCGTCCTTGGAGCCGTCGTCGATGCAGATGATCTCCAGGCGGTCGGCGGGATAGTCCGAGGCCACCACGGCATAGATGGATTTTTCCACCATGGCCCCTTCGTTATAAGCCGGGATAATCACGGTGACCCGGGGCAAAGGACCCGAAGGCACCGGGTAGGATCTATACCGCCACCACAACACGGTGCGTACCAACTGGAAGGCCAGGTAGGCCAGGGTGAAGGAGGCGCCCAGGGCCATCAGGGGAGAACCGAAGCTCTGGCGGCTCAACAACTGCAGGTAGCCGTTGAAGGAGCCGACTTTGAGGGAAATGACCAGACAGGCCGATAAAATGAGCGGGACCAGGATCTTTAAGCTCAGGTCCAGATAATATACTCGTTGTTCCTCTTTACTGCGCCATTTCACCTGGGTCCAGGGAAAGGCAGAGGTCGTGGTGCGCATATACGTCAAGTCCTCACACAGGGTGAAATCGTAAAATTCAGCTAACTCACCTACAGATGCAATTGGCTTGCCAAAGTCATTAAAAAATACCAAAGATAACCTATTGGAATAACGATGGAAATAATTGATCCAGAATCACCCCTGCCGTGGCCGGGAAGAAAATTTCTCTTCTTGAGAGAATGCCCGGGAGGCTTGATAAAAAATTCTCATATTGAGAAAATAACCTGAAAATTCCCGGACCTTTGATATCTGTCCCGCAGAGGGGAGAGCATCGCACCGGCGCTAAGCCCGTAAATAAGCCAAAATAATTTCCTGGCTTGAGGCCAGACGAGTTCACATCTTCGTCATCTTATGGTAAAAGACATGCAAGTCAGAATTTTCCGTCTGTGTCTGCTCGTTGGCCCGCAACCGGAGTTCTCTATCGCATAGGAAAGACCGCATGGAGGCTACACAAAAACCTGAAGGGACAGGGGGGGCGGCAGGGCTGAACCTGCAACACCTGGGGCAGGAGGTGAGCGTGCCCGCCGGCACCCGCATCGTCAGCCAGGGCGAGGCTCCGGAATTTTTCTATGTCATCCAATCCGGGCGGGTGCGCGTCTTCCGGGAAACCGAGGATCGGATTCGCACCGATTTGACCGAACTGGGTCCCGGCACCTACTTCGGGGAAGTGGCTCTGGTCACGGGGCAGCCCCGCACCGCCTCGGTGGAGGCGTTGGAGGACGCCAAACTCGTCAAGGTCTCCAAGCAGGAGTTCGACAGCCTCCTGGATCAGAATCCCCAACTGGCCCGGCATATCATCCAGCAGATGGCCAGTTGGCTGGTGGCCGGTGACACCCGCTTAGAGACTCAAGTGGTGCACCAGGTCAAGCTGCGGCAGGTCTCCTGGTTTGACTATCTCCTGATGATGGGCTTGAGCGTGATCCTCGCCCTGGTCTTCAATCTTTACAACGACAACAAGATTGCCCTGATTCACGGTTGGGGTCAAACAGGCGTTCCCGAGATTTCCCTGGACCAGGCCAAGCAAGAGCTTCAGAAGCAGCAGGCCATTTTCGTTGATGCCAGGAAGAGCGCCTTTTTTGACCAGGAACATATCAAGGGCGCCATGAACTTGCCGGTGATCCTGTTCGACCTGATGTACCCCATGTTCAATTTCACGTTGGAACAGACTCCGGGGGCCAAGAGTAAAACCGTGATCGTGTACGGGGGAACGATCAGCCGGCGTATGGACGTGGATCTGGCCCGCATGTTGGTCAGTAAGGGTTTAAGCCACGTGGTGGTGCTCCAAAATTACCGGGCTTGGGACACCGCGTTTCCCGTGGAAAAGCGTAAGCCCAAGGCCGCGGCCGGCATGCCATTAGGGTTGCCGGGCTTGCTTGAGTGGATACCGGTGAGCATCTTTGTGCTTATCCTGATTCCTCCCATCCGCCGCAGTCCTTACTTGTCGGTGTTCTGCCGCTTGCTCCTGGGCGCCATTTTTATTTCATTCGCCTTGAGCAAAATCTTGCGGCCCGCGGTCTTTGCCTTGAACGTGGTGGATTACGGGATGATGCCCTCCTTTGGGGTGAACCTGTGGGCCCTGGCCCTGCCATGGGCCGAACTGGTCGTCGGGTTGTTCCTCATCCTGGGTATCCGCACCCGGGCCGCGGCCACGCTGATCGCCGCCATGAATATCACCTTCATCGTGGGGCTGGTCAATGCCATTTTGCATCAAATGCCCATTAACTGCGGGTGCGTCGGCGAAGTGGGTGAACCGGTGAACTGGCTGAAAGTTATGAAAAATACCGGCATGGTGGTTATGTGCATCCAAATCTTCCTCTACGATCGGTTCCTGGTGTTGGATCGGGGAGGGTTCATCTTGCGGGACAGAAAGATATGAAAAAAGACTTGCTGAAATGCGCCGCGATCCTGGTTATTATCGTGATGGGGCTGGTCTTGGGAGGCTGTGGGGAGTCTCGCTCACCCTTCGCAGGAACTTATAAATCCGTGGAACCCTTTGCCGGCAAGAATTTCGTTGATCTCACTCTCCACGAGGACGGTAGGGGGACCTGGACGTTGGCGGGCAAAACCATTGAGTTTACCTGGGTGGTGAATGAGGGCAAGATTTGGATTTACACCAAAACCGGCGCCATCATCATCGTCAGCCCCAGTGATAGTGGAAGGATGCTGTCGGCAGATATGACCGGTGATTGGCACCCCGGTTGTCCCCCCAATGCCTGTATAGTCTTCAAAAGGGTCTCGGAAGGAGGATAAGGGCATTACCTGTCTGCAGATCTTTGCCAATAGGCCGGGTCGAAGCCTGGTTTGGAGCTTGGTGTGGTTGGTGTGTCTCTCTCATTTTTCCTGGGGGGCCGCAGGCACGGAGGTGCGGCGCCTGGGACTGAGTAAGATAGGGGAGAATACGCTTTTAACCGTGGTCCTGGATCGGGTGGCGGAGCCCCTGGTGAGTTCCCGGGAGGCCTCGGGCCAACCGCAACTGGTGGTGGAATTTCCCCAGGCTCGGGCCGGGCGGTTGCCCACCCGCCTGGAGGGCGATGACTCCCTGGTCCGGCAGGTAGCCACCGAGACTTCCGGGGGCGGCGTGCGCATTATCCTGGACCTGTTCCCTGAGAAGCCCTATGCCTACTGGAAGCAAGTCAAGCCCGCTTCGGGGGGGCAGAGCTATTTCATTCTGGGTTTAAAGCCCGATCTCAAGGCCCGTCCTCTCGTCCAGGCCAGGAATGTCCCG
>JBAZKX010000233.1:0-4663 GCA_041650575.1 Desulfobaccales bacterium | reverse complement strand
AGTTTCGGCCCACCAAAGCGGGGCAAGGGACCAGGGTGGATATTGACCGTCCGTGCCGGGTCAAGGCCCGTAACTAGTTTCAGCCAGCCGGAGAGCATGACATAATCAGCCCTGAAATATTTTACCAGGTTTTGGTAGCCCTTGGCCTCATAGGGACCCGCCCAGTATTCCGCGTGTACCCCCAGACCCTTTGCCTTATGCCACACGCCTCCCTCAAAATGATTGGTGACCACCGCACAGATCCAAGCGTTCAAAATCGGCGGCCTGGCCTGCGAAGCTCTCACCATCACCTCGAATCCCGAGCCGCCGCCGGTTTTTGTCCCGGAGGCAAAAACCAGAATACGTGGATTTTCCATAACCCAATCCCCCAGGTTAACTGATTATGGAGCGGCCTCCTGACCCCTCTTTTATTTAACATCAAACCGCAAATACATACAATCTGCAATCATTCGGGACTTATCCCCGTTGGGGGGGAAAGCGCAGCGCCTTCCGCCTGCGCGATTGTTTTATTCCGGCTTGGGTTCCCCAGGGGTTCAAAAATTATCTATGGCTTAATAATTATCAATAAATTTAGCTGAGCTTAATCTTTTATTGACACCCCTGCCGGCCTTGCCTATATTCCTTCCCAGGCTTTCCATTCGCTAAGTCCTGATTATTCCCGTCCCCTCCAGGAGGATGTTCCATGCCTAAACGGCCAGATATCCGCAAGGTCATGATTATCGGCTCCGGCCCCATCATCATCGGCCAGGCTTGTGAATTCGATTATTCCGGCACCCAGGCCTGCAAGGCCCTGAGGAAGCTGGGTTATGAGATTTGCCTCGTCAATTCCAACCCCGCCACCATCATGACCGACCCCGGCACGGCCGACGTCACCTATATCGAACCCTTGAATCTCGACTACATGACGGAAATCATCAAAAAAGAGCGCCCCGATGCCCTGCTCCCCAATCTCGGGGGCCAATCCGGCCTCAATCTCTCCTCCGCCCTGGCCCGAGCGGGCGTCTTGGACCAATACGGCGTCCAGATCATCGGGGTGGAAGTGGACGCCATCAAGCGGGGTGAAGACCGCCAGGCCTTCAAGGACACCATGAACGCCCTGGGATTGGAAATGCCCCGGAGCGCCGTCGCCTTGAGTGTCGAAGAGGCGGAGCGCATCGCCGAGGACCTAGGCTACCCCTTGGTCATCCGGCCGGCCTATACCATGGGGGGTTGGGGCGGCGGCCACGTTTACAACCTGGAAGAGTTGCGCACCATCGCCGCCAGGGGTCTGTCGGCCAGTATGGTGGGGCAGATTCTCGTGGAGGAATCCGTCCTGGGCTGGGAGGAATTGGAGCTCGAGGTGGTGCGGGACGCCAAGAACCAGATGATCACCGTCTGTTTCATCGAGAACGTGGACGCCATGGGGGTGCACACCGGCGACTCCTACTGCACCGCGCCCATGCTCACCATCGCCCCGGAGCTGCAGCAGCGGCTGCAAAAATACTCCTATGCCATCGTGGAGGCCATTAAGGTCATCGGCGGCACCAACATCCAGTTCGCCCACGACCCCGAAACCGGCCGGGTAGTGGTCATCGAGATCAACCCCCGCACCTCCCGGTCCTCGGCCCTGGCCTCCAAGGCCACCGGCTTCCCCATCGCCTTTGTGTCCTCGCTCCTGGCCGGAGGCCTCACTTTGGACGAAATTCCCTACTGGCGTCTGGGAACCCTGGAAAAATACGAGCCCTGGGGCGACTACGTGGTTGTGAAGTTTGCCCGCTGGGCCTTTGAAAAATTCCCCGGCGCCGAAGACAAGCTGGGCACCCAAATGAAGGCGGTGGGCGAGGTCATGAGCCTCGGCAAGACTTACAAGGAGGCCCTGCAAAAGTCCATCCGCTCCTTGGAGATCGGCCGCTGCGGCCTGGGTTTTGCCAAAGACTTCCATCAGAAGAGCCTGGACGAACTCATGGACCTGTTGTGGGAACCCTCCAGCGAGCGGCAGTTCATCATGTACGAGGCCCTGCGGAAAGGAGCCAGCGTCGAATCCCTTTTCCGGCGCACCCATATCAAGGCCTGGTTTATCGAGCAGATGCGGGATTTGGTCAAGCTGGAGGAAGAAATTTTGACCCACCGGGGTCGAGACCTTCCCGATGAGCTGCTGGTCCGGGCCAAGCAAGACGGCTTTGCCGATAAGTATTTAGCCCAACTCCTGAAGGCCCCCGAGACCAAAATCCGCGAGCAGCGTTACCGCCTGGGTTTGCGCCAGGCCTGGGAAGCGGTGCCGGTGAGCGGGGTGGAAAATGCGGCTTACTACTATTCCACGTACAATGCGCCGGACCAGGTGGAGGTGAGCGGGCAGCGCAAGATCATGGTGCTGGGCGGCGGCCCCAACCGCATCGGTCAAGGCATCGAGTTCGATTACTGCTGCGTCCACGCCGCCTTTGCCATCCGGGACGAAGGCCTTGAGTCCATCATGGTCAACTGCAACCCCGAAACGGTCTCCACGGACTACGATACCTCGGATAAACTGTATTTCGAGCCCCTCACGGTAGAGGACGTCCTGAGTATCTATGAGAAAGAGCAACCCGAGGGGGTTATCGTCCAGTTCGGCGGTCAGACTCCCTTGAATATCGCCCAGGAACTGGCCGCCGCGGGCGTCAAGATTCTCGGCACCAGCCCTGACGTCATAGACCTGGCCGAGGACCGGGACCGCTTCCGGCACACCATCCGCAAACTGGGCATCCCCCAGCCTGAGAGCGGCATGGCCAGCAATATTGAGGAAGCCCTGAAGATAGCTCAGGAGATCGGCTATCCCCTCATGGTCCGCCCCTCTTACGTCCTGGGCGGCCGGGCCATGGAGGTGGTGCACGATGAAGACATGCTGAAGCGCTACCTGGCTGCCGCGGTGGAGGTCAGCCCGGAGCGGCCTATCCTAATCGATAAGTTCCTGGAAAATGCCATCGAGGCCGAGGCCGACGCCATCGCCGACGGCACCGACGCCTTCGTCCCCGCAGTGATGGAGCACATCGAGTTGGCGGGCATCCATTCCGGCGACTCCGCCTGCGTCATTCCGCCCATCAGCATCCCGCCCAAGCACCTGGATACCATCAACGAATACACCCGGCGCATCGCCATGGAACTGCACGTCGTCGGTCTGATGAACATCCAGTATGCCATCGCCAACGACACGGTCTACGTCCTGGAGGCTAATCCCCGAGCTTCCCGCACCGTGCCCTTGGTCTCCAAAGTCTGTAGCATCCCCATGGCCAGGTTGGCCACCCAGGTCATGCTGGGGAAAAAGCTCTCGGACCTGAACCTCAGCCGGAAGTCCATCCCTCACTTCGGCGTCAAGGAGGCGGTCTTCCCCTTCAACATGTTCCCCGAAGTTGATCCCCTCCTGGGTCCGGAAATGCGGTCCACCGGCGAGGTCTTGGGCCTGGCCGACTCCTTCGGCCTGGCCTTCTATAAGGCCCAGGAAGCGGCCCAGCAGATTCTTCCCTGCGAGGGCACGGTGCTCATTACCGTTTCAGAGGCGGACCGGCCTGCCGTCCTGGAGGTGGCCAGGCAATTCCAGCAGTTGGGCTTCAAAATCCTGGCTACCGTAGGCACCCACAAGTTCTTGGCTGACCAGGGCATCCCGACGGAGCATGTTCTCAAATTGCACGAAGGCCGGCCCAACATCGTGGACATCATCAAGAACCGGGAAATCCATCTGGTGATCAACACTCCTGCCGGCAAGCTGGGCAAATTTGATGATTCCTACATCCGCAAAGCCGCCATCAAGTATAAAATTCCCTACATCACCACCCTGGCCGGGGCCCTGGCCGCGGCGCGGGGCATCGCCGCGGCTCGCCGGCAACAGCACCAGGTCCGCTCCCTCCAGAGCTACCATGCCGGAATCAAATAAGTGCAGGCGATTTAGGGGGAAGGGGACCGGAGGGAGCCGGGTTGTCTCGCAACCCTGTCAAGTATTTAACCTAAAGTGCCGTGCTCGCCTTATCGTGGCAGGCACGGCACGCTCTTGATATCAACTGCCCAGGCGGCCTGTGCCGCTCATGGGATTCTACACCTGTTCGCTTGCTTCCCGGTCCTCTTCATTGTCCTTACACCGCTTCTTGGCTTCCTTGCGGCAGAGTTCCCAGATGACGCAGCCGGGGCGGAACTTGCAGTAAAGACAGGGGTCGGTGCAGGCCCGGCAGGCGTCCAGGCACTCCTGGCAGTAGCCGAGCTCATGCTTTTGGCAATAGACGCAAGATTCGCGGTCCGGGTGAAAACGGCATTTGTCCATGCTTTATTATATCAAATGGCCGGAATACCCCCAAGGGGCATCTCCGCCATTAAAAGGTTCATTCTGATGGTGGCGCAGGCGTCTCGCCTGTGCAGGCGCAAGCTGAAGCCAGCGGCTGCTAAAAGAGCTCGAGACCTCTGCGAAACGCTATTTTGTCATCCTGAGCGCAGCAAAGGATTTCGCATTTCTTTATGCTTAAAGAATCCTTCGGTCGCTTCGCTCCTTCAGAATGACAGATATGGGACTTCGAAGAGTTCTTTATTGGCGTCAGATTCTTTCCTGTAAATGCGCAATTCTGCAAAATCCCCCTTTAAAAATTGAGATTTTTCCTTAACTTGTTAGCAGGTCTCCGGTTGCGGCCAGGGGTTGGAAGCTGAGGGCGGGACTGGCGGCCCGGCG
>JBAZKX010000232.1:0-4665 GCA_041650575.1 Desulfobaccales bacterium | reverse complement strand
AAAGGGCGCCGCGGCTCGCGGCGCCCGGCAGACTCAATCTTTCCGGTGTTCCTGCTTTTTGTCGGCAATGGAGTCGGTGATGGTATTCCAGAGCTTCTTCAGCAAGCCTTCGTCATGCTCGGAGGAGCCGGCGGGCTGGGTGTGGGGCTCGGGCTCTTCTTTGGCCAGTTCGTTCAGCAGATGCTGCTGCCGGGCACTGAGGTCCCGGGGAATGACGACCCGGACAGTGACCAGCAGATCGCCCCGGCGCTGGCCCTTGGGATAAGGCACCCCTTCGCCCTTTAAGCGGATCACCTCTCCGGGTTGGGTGCCCGGCGGGATCACCAGTTCGTGGGTGGCCTTCAGGGTGGGGATGGTGAAGCGGGTCCCCAGGGCTGCCTGGACAAAGGAAATGGGCACTTGCAGATGGAGGTCGTAGCCCTCGCGCTGGAAAAAATCGTGGGGCCGCACGTTCATGACGATGTATAAATCCCCCGGTGGGCCGCCATGGACGCCGCCGTTGCCTTCGCCGGGCATGACCAGGTGGGTGCCGCTGTCCATGCCGGGGGGGATCTTCACCTTGAGCTTTTTCTTTTCCCGGAGGCGCCCTTCGCCGTTACAGTCGGGGCAGGCTTCGGCGACAAACTCCTTCATCCCCTGGCAGCGCGGACAGGTGGTGGTGATCTGAAAGATGCCGTGGCTGCGGGAGACCACGCCCCGGCCGCCGCATTGGGGGCAAGGCACGCGTTTGGTGCCGGGCTTGGCGCCGCTGCCGCCGCAGGTGCGGCAGTTGACCACCCGGGGGACTTCCACGGTCACTTCGGTGCCCAGGGCCGCGTCCAAGAAATCCAGGGTCAGATCGTAGCGCAGGTCATTGCCCTGCTGGGGCCGGGGTCCGCCGCCCCCGAAGCCGCCGCCGAAACTCCCAAAACCGAAGACGTCGCCGAAGATATCGCTGAAGGAGCTGAAGATGTCGGAGAAATCCCGGAAGCCGGTAAAGCCGGTGGAAGACAGGCCCTCGTGCCCGTAAGTATCATAGAGGCGCCGCTTTTCCGGGTCGTGCAAGACCTCGTAAGCCTCGGCGGCCTCCTTGAACTTCTCTTCGGCGCTCTGGTCGCCGGGGTTGCGGTCCGGATGAAACTTGAGGGCTACCTGCCGGTATTTCTTCTTGATTTCATCGACGCCGGCGTCCCGGGTTACTCCCAGGACCTGATAATAATCCTTTTTCTGGTTGGCCATATCCTCTTACTTAATTCTTCCTAAAACAGATTTTACCTTATCCTGTAAGTGTACCTCTTTATCCCGGCGATCGTCAATAGTGATGTGCGTGACCACCCGCATGACACCCCGGTCAAAGGGGAGTTCATGCAGGACCTGAGCCACTTTGAGCAACCGGGCGGAGTGGCCGTGGATCAGGGTGCCCATGTCCGTGAGTTCATAGGGGATACCTTCGCTCTGGAGATACCGGATGACGTCGGCGACGAAATCGCCCACACTGGTCTCCCCCAGTCCCAAAGGGACCACGCTGATTTCCATAATGGCCATGCTTACCTCCGGAGGGGTCTGGTTTAGGCGGCCAGCAACCGGCGCACTGCAGCTTTCAGACGGTCCAGGTTAGGGGATTTTACCACGAAATCGTCGGCGCCCCAACTGGAAAGGTCCTGAGGCGGGGAGAGGTAGGAATAGAGAATCACCCGGGTTTTGCGGTTGGTTCCCTTGATCATGCGTCCGGTCTCTAACCCGGACATATCCGGCAGGAGCACTTCCAGAATGACCATATCGGGCTTAAAGGACTCCACCAGACGCACCGCTTCCTCGCCGCGGCCGGTGACCTTCACCTCATAGCCCTCGTCCTGCAATTCCTCCAGACATAATTGCCGGATGTGGGGCTCACTGTCGGCAAACAGTATGCGTGACATGGCCCATGCACCTCCTTTTGACAAAGTGGTGCTCCCCCCCCTTGACGATTAACTAGAGAATAATCACTTTCGGCACAAAGTCCATGGGGCGCGGCGGGATCGGCCACATATTTTTTTCCGCTTTTACGACCAGGCCGGATGATATTTGGTGATCAAAATCCCGCCGCCGCCCTGGCGGCCGGCAACGGTCTCGTTAGGAGTTCTCCCCTGACCCGCCCTCCGGCCAGCCCGGTTTTTTCAAGGCCCGCCAGCGGGCCGCCAGATCCGGCTCCGCGCCTTCAGGGCCCGGTTCGTAGAAGCTGGCGCCGGTGAGGTCCGCCGGCAGATACTCCTGCTCCACCCAGTGGCCGGGAAAATCGTGGGGGTAGAGATAGCCCTGGCCGTGCCCGAGGCCTTTCTTGTCCCGGTGGGCGTCTTGCAGGGGCGCAGGCACCTTGGTAGCGCCCTGGTCCTCCAGAGCGGCCTGGGCCTTAAAATAGGCCTGGGTGGAGTTGCTCTTCGGGGCCAGGGCCAGGTAGATGGTGGCCTGGGCCAGGTGGTACTGCCCTTCCGGCAGCCCTACCCAGGTTAAGGCCTGGGAGGCCGCGGCCGCCTGCACCAGGGCGTTGGGGTCGGCCAGGCCGATGTCTTCGGAGGCCAGGATAAGGAGCCGGCGCATGATGAA
This sequence comes from Desulfobaccales bacterium, assembly GCA_041650575.1. GTDB lineage: Bacteria > Desulfobacterota > Desulfobaccia > Desulfobaccales > 0-14-0-80-60-11 > 0-14-0-80-60-11. The sequence continues at coordinate 2,103 of JBAZKX010000232.1, read as the reverse complement.
GCGCGCGTCCTCTCCCGCTTCCAGCATCCGGGCCAGCCAGTAGAGGGCCGCGTCGACGTCCGAGCCCCTGACGCTCTTGATGAAGGCGCTGACGGTGTCATAGTGGGCGTCACCGGCCCGACCGTACATCAGGTCCCGGCGGGGCATGCATTCCCGGGCCGCGGCCAGATCCACCCGAATGACGCCATCCGGGCCGGGGTCGGTGCTCAAGACCGCCAGCTCCAGGGCGGTCAGGGCCCGCCGGGCGTCGCCGCCGGCCATGGCGGCCAGGTAATCCAGGGCCTCCCCGGCGACCTCGGTCTTCATCTCCCCCAAACCGCGGTCCTGATCCTTCAGGGCCCGGGCCAGGATGGTGCGGAGGTCTTTCTCGGCCAGGGGCTCGAAGATGAAGATTTTGGCCCGGGACAGCAGCGGCCCGATGATCTCGAAGTAGGGATTTTCAGTGGTGGCCCCCACCAGGGTGATGAGCCCCTCCTCGACGTGGGGCAGGAGGGCATCCTGCTGGGCCTTGTTGAACCGGTGGATTTCGTCGATCAGGACCACGGTGCGGCGGCCCTGGTTCTGGTAGCGCTTCGCCTCCTCCACCACCTTGCGCAGGTCGGCCACCCCGGACATCACCGCGCTCAGGCTGGCAAAGTGGCAGTTCAGCATTGCGGCCATGACCCGGGCCAGGGTGGTCTTGCCGCTGCCCGGGGGACCCCAGAAAATCATGGAGGAGAAGAGCCGGCCGGCCTTCAGCGACCGCCACAACAGGCGCCCGGGACCCACCAGGTGCTCCTGGCCGACGAATTCGGCCAGGGTCCGGGGGCGCAGCCGGGCGGCCAGGGGTGGGGGCGGTGTGAATAAAGAAGCGGTCGTGTCCATGAGAGCAGTTGCCAGTTGCCAGTTGCCAGTTGCCAGTTGCCAGTTGCCAGTTGCCAGTTGCCAGTTGCCAGTTGCCAAAAAAATATTTGGTCCTGCGCAGGTGTCAAGTTTTAGCGATGAATCATTATGCCATTTCCCGAGAGAAATCAAAAGTCCGTTTAAAGTCCGGCTCACTGAGCCCGGCGGCCACCTTGGTATCCAAGCCAGGCTTGGGAACCAGGAAGACCCCCCCTCCCCCCTGATCCCGGCCCCTTGCGGCGGCGGTTTTTTTTCCTTATATTATTCTTAAACCTTCATAAACAGGGGCATAATATGTTTGGCTACAACATCACTACCCTGATCATCATCCTGGTCATTGCGCTACTGCTGTTCGGGCCCCGGCGGCTGCCGGAGCTGGGAGACAGTATCGGCAAGGCGATCCGGAGCTTTAAGAAGGCTCACGAGGATCCGGAAAGCGTCGCTCCCCGGGCCGAAATTCCGCCCGGCGCCACCACCGCTTCGCAAGCCTTAACCTGCCCTCAATGCCATAAAGAATACGCCGGGGACGCGACCTTTTGTCCCCATTGCGGTCAGCGCATCACCAAGGCCTGATCGAGGGCTCCCAGGTGTTCGGAATCTCCTTCGAGTCACTCCTCGTCCTCGCGGTGCTGGCCTTCATCCTGTTCGGACCGGAAAGGCTGCCGGAGTATGCGGCCAAGCTCGGCCGCATCGTCGCCAAGGTGCGCGAGGCCAGCTCGGAAATGAGCCGGCAGTATCAAAACCCCTTTGCCTATCCCCCGGAACCGGCTCCGGAGGCGGCTCTGCCGTCGGGGCTGGAAGTCACCTGCCAGTATTGCGGGCATAAGACGGGGCAGAAATTTGCCTTTTGCGCCAAGTGCGGGCAACGGCAGCAACGCGATCATTATCCGCCGCCTTCCCAGCCAGTCCAGCAGCCGGAGCCGACTTTTGAGGCTCAGCCAGGCCCCGCGACCGGGGAGTCCCTGGCCTCCTCTCCCCTGCGGCCGTTACGGGATGACGAGATTGACCAGGCCCTGACCATCATCAACCGGGCCGCCCAGGCTTATCAGGGGGTGATTCCGGCGGACTGCTGGCAGGAGCCCTACATGCCCGAAGAGGAGATCCGGGCCGAGATCATGGCGGGGGTCAACTTCTGGGTTTACGAGAGCGAAGGCCGCCCGGTGGGAGTGATGGGGCGCCAGGACGTGCTGGACGTGACCCTCATCCGTCACGCCTACGTGG
>JBAZKX010000231.1:0-4677 GCA_041650575.1 Desulfobaccales bacterium | reverse complement strand
GGCATGAGGATGGTGACGTGACTGTCAAAGATTCTGGAGATTTGTTCCGTCGCCACGTGCAGAAGTTCTTCCAGGCTGTCGATGGCGGTGAGATTCTGGCTCATTTCGTAGAGAGCCGCGGTCTGCCGTTCCTGTTGGCGCGCCACCCTGGCCTGGTGCCGGACCCGGGTGGTTAAGGCGCTGACCAGGGTGCTCACCAGCAGCATGATCAACAGGGTGATGGCCGATTCGGTGTCAGCGATGGCGAAGGAATAGTATTGAGGCACAAAAAAGAAGGCGAAGGTCGCCACGCTAAAGAAGGACGAGAACAGCGCCGGCCCCCAGGAGAGAAAAGAGGAGAGGATCACCACGGTGAGCAAATAGATCATCGCCAGGTTTCTCAGGGCCAGGTGGGGAAACAAGGCAAACCCCAGTCCGGTGCAGAGAGCCACCCCGCCGGCCCCCAGGAGATATTCTTTAAGCCGCGGCCGCGCTTTCAGTCCGGCCGTAACGGCGCGCGGCGCGTCAGCTTCTTCCCCCTCCCCGGAGATGACAAAGATATCGATAGACCCGCAATGCCAGATCAGGTGATCCACCAGGGAAATTCCCAGAAACCGGCGCCAGCGGCGGGCGTAAGGTTTGCCCACAAAGATGTTGCCGATCTGGTTGTCCCTGGCAAAGGCCAGGATCTCGTCCCCGATGCGGAAGCCGGAAACTTTAACGGCCTGGCCCCCGAGTTTGGCGGCCAGATACAGGGCCTGGGACACCAGTTCCTGATCTTCCGGAGATAGACGGTCGTGGGCGGGCGTTTCGACGTAAAGGGCAAACCACCTGGCCTGCTGGGCCTCGGCGATGCGTTGGGTGGCCCGGATCAAGGGGATGGAGAAGGGGCTGGGGCTGAGGCAAACGAGCAAACGGTTCTTGCCGGCAGGTATGGGCTTATCCTCTGGCGGCGACGCCGCCCCCGGGGCAGGGTCCGGCATATGTCTCTTATATCCTTAGATAAATTATTACTGCAAGGATAACCTGTTACGGCCTTGGGGTCAAGAGGCGCTTTACCGGTTAATGATTCTCACGCAAAGACGCAAGGCGCAAAAGGGAAGGGGTCAGGTTTCAGGGGCTATCTTCGTATTTAACACCGTCTTTTCCAGGCGCTCTAATTCCAGAGCCAGGGCGACTTGTTTGGCCAGGGATCCCAGGAGCCGCAGGCGCAACTGCTCCGGTAACAACCAAAGTTCAGTTTCGGGATCTTTGAGTCGGAGGGCCAAAACCCCTATGACAGCAGTGGGCGCCTGCAATGGTACATAGAAGATTGGGGATTCTGGAGAAATTTTGGTCCCCCATCCACCCAGTTGGCCGGTGCGGTACGTCCATTGGGCCACGCTAAGTTCTTTTTCCAGACTCTTTAGGAAGACCGCAGAAAGATCACCGGCAGCCGGGTATAACTTGCCTTTCTCGTCCGGCAGCAGAGCCACCACTGGGGATTCAAAAATCTCCAAGATCTGCTTCACCGCTACCTGCAAAATTTTCTCAACACCCCTGGTGCGGGCGAGCTGCTGACTGAGAGAGTACATGGCGGCAGTCTGGCGCTCCTGTAAGCGGGCGGCCTCGGCTTGTTGGCGCATCAGGATAGTCAGGTGACTGATCACTAACGCCACCAGGAACATCACCGCGAAGGTAAAGATGTAATGACTTTCCACCAATGTGAAGGAATATCGGATAGGAACAAAAAAGAAATGAAAGGCCAGAACGCTGAGTGCAGAATTAAGGATAGCCGGCCCCCGACCACAATGAATGGCGGTAACCATCACCCCTACTAGGTAAACCATGATCAGGTTACTCAGCTCGAGGTAAGGGTGTATCAAAAAAGAAAGGGCGGTAGCCAGGAAAAAATACAAGAGACCCATTCCATAGTCATGAAAACGGATGCCTCTGAATTTCAACCGGACGGGTAACCCCATTGCTTCTCCTGGTTCCCCGGTAGTGAAATATACGGCGATCTCGCCGCTCACCCGCACCAGTTCATCCACGTCACTCCCAAAGAGGATGTCCTTCCAGCGGTAATGCTTCGGCTTGCCGGCGATAATCTTGGTGATTTTATGGCGACGGGCGAAGTTACCGATCTTTTCGGCTATGCTCCGGCTGAACAGAGTGAAGGTCTGCGCTCCTAAGTTCTCGGCAAGCTGAAGATTCTGAACGGCCCGGTTTTGGTCTGCCTCCGGTAATTGCACCATCCTGGGGGTCTTGACGTAAACCGCAAACCACTCGGCCTTCAGGCTGGAGGCCATTCTCTTGGCGGCCCGGATCACGTCAGCTGAAGAAGGGTTCGGCCCCACGCAAACCAAGAGCCTTTCTTGCGTGGACCTTGAAATTTCTCCCACCGCTATCATCTCCGTCTAAGTTCGGTTGCCATATTGTAAAAATTATAAACCAAAAAATGCGAGAAGGTCCAATTTTATCCGCCGCCATCTCCAGTCTTTGATGACATAGTGCTGATGCAGATAGACAAACGAAATAAGCCGGGGGCGGCGGGGTCGGGTGGGATTATATTCTAGTTTGCGGTGCAGATTAAAGAATAAAATGCGCAGGCGGACGGCTGGTTATCCATAAGGGGCGACCGCCGGTCTTATCCTTAGGACTCCGGAAGGGGCAGATATCTGGAATTATATATATTCTTAGGGGTCAGTCAGGGCAGGAATCCCTGCCCCGACTGATTTCCTTGATCTTAGTAAGCGATCAACAGATAGACCATGGCGATGGTGACGGTGATCATCATGGGCCACCAGCAGGCCTTCATGTATTCCACGAAGGAGATTTTATATCCCGCCTTTTCCGCCAGGCCCACAGTGACCACGTTGGCGCTGGCGCCGATCATGGTGCCGTTGCCGCCCAGGCAAGCCCCCAGGGACAGGGACCACCAGAGCACCCCGGACTCGGCCCCGGGAATGGTCTGGTTCAAAAAGGCGATGATGGGCAGCATGGTGGCGGTGAAGGGAATGTTGTCGATGAAGGCCGAAGCAATGGCCGAAACCCACAGGACAATGATGATGGCCGCGGTGAGGTTGCCCCGGGAGACGTCCTTCACAAAGTTGGCGATCACCTGGATCAGGCCAGTTTCTTCGGCCCCGGCGATGACCATGAACAGGCCGATGAAAAAGACCAGGGTGGGCCACTCCACCTCTTTTTCCAGCAATTCCACGATATCTTCCCCGGAGATGGCCACCAGGAGGAGAGAACCGATCAGCGCGGCCACCGCCACCTGCATGTGCAGGAAGCCGTGCAGCGCGAAGAGCAAGATGGTGAAGCCCAGCAGAAGCAAGCCCTGAATCATCAGTTTCTTATTGGTGATCTGGTACTCTTCTCTTAAAAATTCAATGGTGCGGGGCACATCCTTCACTTCGGCCTTGAGGTATTCCTTTTTGTTCCACCAGACCAGGAACAGGGAGGAGGCCATCAGGGAGATGGCGCAGATCAGGGTTAGGTTCTGCACGAACTGGCCGAAAGTGAGCCCGGCATAGGAGCCGATCAGGATGTTGGGCGGGTCGCCGATGAGGGTAGCCGTGCCGCCGACGTTACTGGCAAAGGCCTCGGGAACCAAAAGGGTCAGGGGGTTGATCTTTAAAGTAACCGCGATTTCGATGGTCACCGGCAGCACCAGGAGCATGGTGGTGACGTTGTCCAGAAACGCGGAAATGACCGCGGTCACTATCTGAAGGACGAAAGACAGCACAAAGACATTGCCCCTGGCCAGGGCATAGGCCTTATAGGCCAGAAACTGGAACATGCCCGTTTTTTTCATCACCCCCACGAAGAGCATCATGCCCATGAGCAGGAAGATGACGTTGAGGTCAACGGCCCCCACGGCGTCGTCAAAGGAGATGATATAAAAGGATTTGTCCCAGGACCCCAGGGTGTAGGTGACGAACAGGATAATGGCCGCGCCCAGGAAGGACACCAGGGTGCGGTGCATCCACTCCAGGGAGATAACCACATAAACCAAGAGCAGGATGAGCGCGGCGATCCAGAAGCCCGCGGTCGTGGTGCGGTTTAAAGTAAGGTTCTGGGCCGCCTGGAACAACTTGTTGCCCGCGGCGTCCACCCCCGCCTCCACCACCTGGACCTTCGTGGCCGGGATGGCTTTCCAGGAGGGCTTGGAGGCCTGCACCTCCACCTTGGCCGCGGGCAGGGTCCCGGCGGGCAGCATGAAATCCGCCACATAGCCGCCGGGCTTGCCGGTGGTTATTTCCGCGTCTTTGCCCGTGGGCTTGACGTGCTGGCCGTTTACCAGCACTTCCACGTCCACTTCCTTGAGGCCCTTGCCCATGGGGTTGGTAACCAGCCCGGAGACCGCCAGGTGGTCGCCGGCGGGGGCCGGGGCCGCGAGAGCCGCCGAGACAGCCAGTCCCCCGACGATTGCCAGACATATCAGGATATTCAGAGAGAAAGCCAACCGCTTGCGCATTGTGAATCCCCTTTAAGCATCGCGTGATTTTTCATGAAGCTGGGAAAAACCGGCGCTAACTTATCCGGTTTTCCCCGTCTGATAAATTATTTCGGCGCCAACACCGGCATACCCATCATCGGCCAGAGGAAATAACAGAACGCCGCCAGGAAGGCCATGAGGACGAGGCTGGGGATCCAGCCATAGATGAAAAACTCGCCCGCGGTGAATTGCTTGCTCTCATACGCAATGGCATT
>JBAZKX010000230.1:0-4706 GCA_041650575.1 Desulfobaccales bacterium | reverse complement strand
CCTTGATTTCGGACTCGGACGGGGAGGACTGGCCCATCAGTTGCTGCAGGCGTTGCATGTCACCCTTCATCTGCATGATGAGTTGACGCCGCAGGGGTTTATAGCGCTGGTCGATCTCCAGCAGCCGCTCCACCGTGCGTTGATCCGCTCCCAGAGCCGGCCCCAACTGGCTCCGCTTGACTTCCAGCAGTTTGTCCTGAAAACCGCCACCCCCGAAATCGTGGCCCGGCTGAGCCCAGGCGCAGTTCGCCCCGGCCAGGATTAGCCCCAGGAACAGTAGGAGAACCCTTCGACGCATGACCCATCCTTTGCACGTTGATGCAGTTTGTTAAGAAATCTTTCCTTTTCCTGATCGGTCATTCCCGACAGCTCCGAATCCAGATCCCAGCCGGAAATATCCACTTCCTCCTCCGGCAGTGCCGCCCCTTCCTCCAGGGCCACCGGGACGATCTGGTCATTTCCCCCTGCGGCCGGCGCCGCCGCTACCGGCGTGGGCGGCTTTACCGGCGCCATCTTGGCCACCTCCGCCGGGGCTTGGGCTTGCCGGGCCAGCTTCTGATCCTGAACGGGGTTGCCGGAGCCGGTGAAATACACCGCTCCCCACACCAGGAGCACGGCCAGGGCCGGCACCCCGACAAGGTAGGGGAGATTAAACCCCCAACGCCGCGGGGCCGGCTCCTGGCCCGCGGCCGCGGCCTGGGCCAATTTCAAGTGCAACTCCCGGGAAAACTGGTTCCAGAACTCCGGACCGGGATCGCCCACCGGGGTCGTCTCGATGGCGGCCACCGCCTCCTTAAGCCCCGCCAATTCCTGGCGGCAGGCGGAGCACCGTTCCACATGGGCCGTCAGCCACCGCTTCGCAAAAGCGGGGAGATCACCGTCGGGATATTCGGGTAGCCACCGCTGGAGAAGGGCGCATTGCCACCTCATGGTTGTCCTCGCTCTGTAGTAGTTTTTTTAAGGTCTTCAGCGCCTGGCAGTAATTGACCCGGGCGGCGCCGGCGGTGCCGCCGAGAACCTGGGCGATCTCCTGATATGACAGGCCCTGCTCGACCTTCAGGGTGATCACCGCCCGCTGTTTGGCGGGCAGCTTCTCCAGCGCCTCGTAGAGACGCCGGCGGTCGTCCTTGATCTCCAGGTCCTCCTGGGGACAGCTCTCGCCCACCAGGTTTGCTTCGTCGCTGTCCACCGTATCACCGAATTTCTTACGGCTTTTCAAATAATTATAGCACTGGTTGATGGCAATCCGGAACAGCCAGGTGCGAAACTGGGCGTCCCGGCGAAAACTCCGGATATGGACAAAGGCCTGCAATAAGGCCTGTTGGGTCAAATCCTTAGCCTCTTCCGCATCGGATACCATGCGGCACGCCAGGCCATAGACCTCCCGTTGATACTTTTTCACCAGTTCTTCGAAGGCCGGAAGGTCGCCCTCTTGGGCCCGGGCCACGAGCTGATCATCAGTCATGGAGTCTCATTACCGGCTTTCATTAGGTTAGACCCCCGCGCTTCACAAATGTTAACGGCACAATTATCATTTTGATAAAGATCATGGGGGGCTCGCTGCTGCTGAGATTGCCCCCGGACCACTCCGGAGGGGCTACCTGGTGTTATTATCGCAGATTAAACCCCGGGGCTCAACTCTTCCTTAAGAGCTTGTCCTTCCCGGCCGGCTGCCGCATCTCTTTGATCCCTGTGGATAAAGGCACCGTCAGCATGAAGAGGCCCAAGGCGGCCACGCCGTGCCAGCCCGCCAACCCGTAGGCGTAGCCGCTTAAGGTGATGCCCACCGCGCCTCCCAGATAATACGCCAGGACGTACAAGGAATTAGCCCGGCCGCGGCTGGCGGTGAGTTTCAGGTTCAGCGACCCGGCCGCGGAGGCGTGAATGGAAAAAAAACCGCCGCAGACCAGCATCAGGGCGATCACTATGGCGACGATGGATTGAATCAGGGTGACCGCGATGGCCAGAGCGAGGACCAGGGACCCCAGCACCATGGTGCCGCCGTTGCCGATGCGGTTGCTCAGTTGGCCCGCCAGGGGCCCGATGAAGACTCCGATGATATAGGTCAAGTATAGCAGAGTGATATACTCGGTGGAGGCGTTGAAGGGTGGCTGGTGCAAATAAAAGGGCAGATAATTGAAGATGGAGGAAAAGACGAAGAACCCCCCGAAGGCCACCAGGAATATCCGGCGCAACCCCGGCTGCGACAACAGCGCCAGGAAGCCCGCGGATTCCTCGCCGCTCTCTTTGGGCAGGCGGCCCGGCGGCAGCCAGCGCACCGCGGCCAGGGTGGCCATGATCACCAGCAGGGAGGCGGTGACAAAGGCATAGCGCCAGTGCAGGGGCGGGTGGATAAAGCCCCCCAGCAGGCGGCCGCCCAGGCCTCCGGCCACCGTGGCCGAGACATAGGACCCCATGACCACGTTCAGGCGCTCCAGAGGCAGGTTGGTGGACAGGTAAGCCGCCAGGCAGGTGGTGAGCGACGGCACGAATAGCCCCTGGATGAAACGCGCTCCCACCAGGGAGGCCAGATTGGGGGTAGCGGCGCAAAACAAGCCGCAGACCGCCACCACCGCGCCCCCGACCAGGATGAGCCGCTGCACCGGAAAGCGATCCGCCAGCATCCCGAAAGGCAGGTTGGCCAGAGCGATCCCCAGGATTATCGCGGAGACGGTGTAAGAGGCCTGGGAGGGGGTGACCCCGAATTCCCGCTGCAACACGGGCAGCACCGGCTGGGTGATGTACACCGTGGTGAGGGCCGCGGCCACCAAACCGAACACCAGGGCCTGGAGAGTGAAGAAGGATTGTCTATCCATAAGGTCTTGCCGAGAGGATCAGGGGAGGTGTGGCCCAGGCTGAGGCGCGCGCCGAACCGCCTCACTTGCGCCCGGAGTGTGAAGACCTGGCCATTTCCGCCATGAGCATGTTGGTCTTGACCACGGCCTCCAGGTCATCGGACCCGAATTGGCCGTCGCTCATGCGGTAGGCGGCGCAGACCCCCTCGACGTCGCACACCCGGTTCAGCAACACCTTGATGCCCTTGGCCCGCGCCAGGGCCTGTTTGAAATACCCCAGGGCCTGATCGTACTTGCCTTCCTTGACCATAATGGCCCCCAGATTGTTCAGGGCCAGGGGATGCCCCGGGTCTTGCCGCAGGATATCTTCATAAACCTTCTGGGCCTGGCTGATCTTGCCCTGCTCCAAAAGTTCGAAGCCCTGGTTCAACAAGCGGCTGACGTCAGCCTTAGCCTGGGCCCCGGCGAGGCCCGGCAGCCAGAGGCTCAATCCCAACAACACGGCGACCACGGTGCGCACGGATCGGTTCATAGACGTCCTTTCACGGCGGGCGGGCGGCCCGGGATTAGGCCCGGGGATGGATCACTCGGACAAGATCCTCAGCAGATACTGGCCGTAGCCGTTCTTTTGGAGGGGTTCGGCCAGCCGGCGTAATTGCGCGGCATCGATAAAACCCTGGGAATAAGCAATTTCTTCGATGCAGGCGATCTTAAGCCCCTGGCGTTTTTCGATGGTTTCGATGAAGGTGGAGGCCTCCAGGAGAGATTCGTGGGTGCCGGTGTCCAGCCAGGCGAAGCCCCGGCCTAGGACCTCGACGTGCAAGTCCCCGCTCGCCAGATAGGCCTTGTTGACGTCGGTGATCTCCAATTCTCCCCGGGGCGAAGGCGCCAGGCGCGAGGCAATCTCCACCACGCGGTTATCGTAAAAATAGAGGCCAGATAAGGCGATGTGGGATTTAGGGTGCGCGGGCTTTTCCACGATGTTGTGAATTTTCCCGGATTTATCGAACTCGACTACCCCGTACCGCTCCGGATCCCTGACCCAATAGCCGAACACCAAGCCGCCGGTTTGCAACTGCACCGCCCGATACAGGATCTCCTGAAAACCGTGGCCATAAAAAATATTATCTCCCAGGATAAGGCAAACCCGGTGGCGGCCGATGAATTCCTGCCCGATGAGGAAAGCCTGGGCCAACCCCCCCGGGTGCGGCTGCTCGGCATAGGTGAAGCGCAGCCCCAATTGCACCCCATCCCCCAGCAGGGTTTGGAAGCGGGGCAGATCTTCGGGGGTGGAGATGATGAGGATATCCCGGATGCCGGCCAGCATCAGGACCGACAGGGGATAGTAGATCATGGGTTTGTCATAGATGGGAAGGAGTTGCTTGCTGACCACCCGAGTCACGGGATAGAGCCGGGTGCCGGCGCCCCCGGCCAAAATGATGCCCTTCCATTCCGGGGGAGTTTCGCCATCGAGTGATTTTTGACCACAGTGGGGCTCGACCATTACCACATCCGTTCAGGAAATTTTTCATGTAATATCATAATCTCGAAGAGGATTCACCGGTTTTTCCGGGCGGGGCCGGCGCCTGGACCAGCCGGCCAGACCCCCCTTTAAGCCCGGCCCAACCGCCTGCCCTTCCAACCCCGTTTCGCGCCCCGACCCGCCCTTAGCCGCAAATCCCGCCGGCTCTGCCCCCAAGAGTCTTGTCTTCTTGGGGCTTTGGCCAGGCTGCGGTTGCCGGGATTCCGGGACACCTTTTCCGTCCGTTCTGGTTAAACCAGCCGTTTTTTTTTATATGAAGACCCAGTGATGGCTACCTGGGGCACAGAGTTCTCGGAAAAATTTTTAGTCACCTTCAGTGATTGACGGGAGGAGCGATGAAGCGGCGCGTGACCACGGTGATAGTGGCG
>JBAZKX010000229.1:0-4734 GCA_041650575.1 Desulfobaccales bacterium | reverse complement strand
CGGTGAAGCCCAGGTGCCCGATACTGTGGGGGGAAAAGTAGCGGCCGGCGGCGCGTAGGGCCAGGTCGGCGGCGGGGGTATCAAAGCCGTAGGCCCGGTCGGCGCCGGCAGGGACCGACAGGAAGAACCTGACCGCGGCCGGGGTGAAGGGGCCGACGGGGTCGCCGCCATAAGTCCGATACAAGCACGACGCCAGGTGGAAGACCTCCCGGCCGGTCCCGAAGAGACCGGCGTGGCCCGCCACCCCGCCCGCGGCCCAGGCGTTTTCGTCGTGGACTTCACCGGCGGCGGGGCGGCCGGGGATCAATCCTGGCTCGGTGGCGGCGTAACAGCAGTTTTCAGTTTTCAGTTTTCGGTTTCCAGTTATATCCTGGGCCGGTTTGGGCAAAGGGATGAAGCCCAAGCTTTTTAGCCCCAGAGGCTGGTAGATTTCTGCCCGGCAAAACCGGTCCAGATTTTGGCCGCCGAGGTGTTCTGCCGCGGCCTTGAGCAGCATGAACCCCAGGTCACTATAGAGCGTGATGGTGTCCGGGGCATGTTCCAGGGGAGTGGCCGCAGCCAGGCGCGCCAGGAGGGCAGGGCGGGTTGCCGCAGGAGCGGCCAAAAGCTCTTGGTAGAAAGGCCGCCAGGCCGGCAACCCGGACCGGTGGGTGAGGAGGCTTCCCAGGGTCAGGGCCTGTTTGTCCCGGGGCAGCCAGGAGGCCGGGAGGGCCGCACCCAGGGGGGTGGCCGGGCTGAGCCTGCCCTGAGCCGCCAGGACCATGAGGGCCAGGGTGGTGGCCAGAGGCTTGGTGAGGGAGGCCAGGTCGAAGACCGTGGCGGTGGTTACCGCCGCGGCGCCCGGGTGCCGGGAGACCCGGCCCGCGGCTCCTTCCCAGAGAAGCCTACCCTCAAGACCTACCAGGGCCACGGCGGCGGTATAGACGCCCTGGTCAAGACCGGTTTCTAGAAGCTCTTGCAAGGGAGTCCAGCGGTCCGGCAAGGGGAGACCTCATACTGATGCGCAGGGCGCACCCTAAATCTTCTGACGGTTTTCGCACAGGCGAGACGCCTGTGCCACCAATTTCTCTCTCATGGGGGCTGGGAGGGAAGTTTGAGAGGAGGCGCGGGGACCACAGGCGAGACGCCTGTGGCTACCAGTCCCCTGCCCCTCCCCTTAGTCCCATTCACCTATTCTTTCTCCAGGGCCAGGCTGATCAGGGTGTCCAGCAGGGCGGGGAACTCGATCCCTGCGGCCTTAGCCCCTTGGGGAAAGAGGCTGGTGGCGGTCATGCCGGGAATGGTGTTGGTCTCGAGGACAAAGATGTCCTCGCCCCGGACCATCAGGTCAGTGCGGGAGTATCCCCGGCAGCCCAGAGCCCTATGCGCGGTGAGGGCGCACTGCTGAGCCCGCCGGGTCAGGTCATCGTCCAGGCGGGCCGGGCAGATTTCCTGGGTGGCCCCGGGCTGGTACTTGGCTTCGTAATCAAAGAAGTCATACTTGCTGGTGGGAACGATCTCCACCAGGGGCAGGGCCTGGAGTTCGGCGTTGCCCAAAACTCCCCCGGTAACTTCGATACCCGAGATGAATTCCTCCACCAGGACCCGGGAGTCCAGGTCAAAGGCGGCGGCCAGGCCGGTTTCGAGGTCCTCGGGGGTCCGGGCCATGGAAATGCCGATGCTGGAGCCTTCGTTGACCGGTTTGATCACCGCCGGCAATCCCAGGGCCGCCTCGATGGCTTCGGGAAAGGGGGCCTCATTATGGTTGAAGATGAGGGCCCGGGGCACCTTGAGCCCGGCCTGTTGATAAATGGCCTTGCTCAGTTCTTTGTTCATGGCCAGGGCCGAGGCCAGGACGCCGGAGCCCTGATAGGGAATCTCCAGGAGGTCCAGGAGCCCCTGCATGGAGCCGTCTTCGCCGCCGCGGCCGTGCATGATGATGAGGGCCGCGTCAAGGGCCGCGGCCTCATGGACCAGGTTTTCCAGATCCGTCAGGGGATCGAAGCGCCGGATGTCGTATTTATTCTGATCCAGGGCCTGAAAGACTTGGGCGGCGCTTTTCAGCGAGACTTCCCGCTCCGAGGATTTGCCCCCGGCAATGAGGGCCAGTCGTAATTTTCCCATGATTCCCTCCGGCAGTGGTTGAGATGCAGCAGGTTGGACGGGTCCAGGAGCAGGGGGCCGAAGAGCTTCTGCTCCAGGGCCCGGGCCCGGACTTCGGTGGCGCGGATGCGATCCTGAATTTCGGGGGTGCGCCCGTAGCGCACCTGGAGGTCGGCAAAGCGGTCCTCGAGCGTGACCACTGCATCGTGGAGCACCCGCTTGTCGGCGTAATTGACGACCTCGGCCTCCCGGAGCGGCCGGGGATCGCTGACTGTGCCGTCGAGATAGACATGCTCCCGCACCACCTGGGCCACCTGGGAGAAGCCCAAATCTTCCAGGACCGCGGCGCCCCATTCGGCATGATTCCGGGTGGTTCCCAGACAGGCGGTCTTGCCCAGGTCATGGAGGAGGGCGCCGGTGGTAACCAGGGGCAGAACCAGGTCAAACCCGGCGGCGACCAGGGCGTCCCCCAGGTAGAAGGCGACCTGCATCACCGCAAAGCTGTGCTCCCGGATATTGGGGAGCATGCCGTGGGCTTCCATCAACTCCAGGCACTCGGCCAGGGAGGGGATCGCCAGGGATGGGGGATTGATCATCGTTTTATTATAACAGAGGCGAAAAGGGGAAAAGGGAAAAAGGCGAAAAGGAGAAAAACTTCGGGCCATCTAAATCCTCTCACCTGAGGAAGACTTGTTGCCAGGCTGCGCTGGGGAAGGCCTCAACGCCTTGGCGGGCCAGGCTGAGCTTGGCATCCGCTTTCGTTCCCAAGTGCAACTTGGGAACGAGAAAAAAGAGGTTTGGGAACGATAGAAAAGGGGCGGGAGAAATCATTCACCTTCCCTTGCCTCAACCCCTTTTTTTCACCAGTACCACTGCATAGGCGGCCATGCCTTCGCCCCGGCCGGCGAAGCCCATCTGTTCGGTGCTGGTGGCCTTGATATTGACCTCAGTGGTCGTCAGGCCCAGGATGGGGGCCAGGTTGGCCTGCATGCCGGGGATATGGGGCGCCAGGCGGGGGGCCTGGGCCACGATGGTGGCGTCCACGTTGACCGGGACAAAACCCCGCTCCCGCACGATGTCCATGATCCGCGCCAGCAGGATGAGGCTGGAGATGTCCTTGTAGGCCGGGTCCCGGTCGGGGAAATGGGTCCCCAGGTCGCCGGCTCCTACCGCGCCCAGGAGGGCGTCGCCGATGGCGTGGCTCAGGACGTCGGCGTCGGAATGCCCCAGCAGCCCGAGGGGATGGGGGATGGCCACCCCCCCCAGGATCAGGGGACGGCCCGCCACCAGCCGGTGGGCATCATACCCCAGACCGACTCGCATGCTTTTTCCTCCGCCTCAAAGACAGGATGGCCTCGGCCAGCAGCAGGTCTTCCGGGGTGGTGATTTTCAGGTTAAAGGGGGAGCCGGGAATGACGACCACCTCCTGATGAATCTCCTCCAGCAGGGAGGCCTCATCAGTGCCGTAAAAGTTGCGGCTGTAGGCCTCGGTGAAGGCGCGCCACAACAGGGGGGCCTGAAAGGCCTGGGGGGTCTGAATCTGCCAGATATCCTTGCGCTCCAGGGTCTGGCGCACCCTGCCTTCGGCATCCACGGTTTTTAACGTGTCTTGGGCCGGCAGCCCGAGGATGGCGCCGCCGTGGCGCCGGGCGGCGTCGATGACCTGGCGGATCTGGTCCGGGGTCACAAAGGGCCGGACGCCATCGTGCACCAGGACGATTTCCAGCTCTTCCTCGTTTTTCAGGGCCTTGAGGGCGTGATAGACGCTGTCTTGCCGCTCCTTGCCCCCGGGCACCAGGCGCAGCACCTTCTTGAAGTTGTAGCGGGCGATGATGTTCTCCTGGCAGTAGTCCAGATCCTCGGGATGGACCACCACCGTGACCTCCCGAATCTCGGGCATGGTCTCGAAGAGCTTCAGCGTGTGGGCCAGGATGGGCTTCCCGGCCAGGGGCAGATAGGTCTTGGGGAGGTGGTGCCCCATGCGCGTTCCCAAGCCGGCGGCGGCGATAATAGCGGCAATCATGATGGTCGAGCCTCAAGCGATCCCTGGCAGGAGACCAGACCGGCCCGCCCGGGAAGACGTTGTGAAGTTACGGGAGATATCGGCAATCCGGCCGATTCCTTGAGAAGTTGTCGGGCCCAATCCTGGAGACGGAAAAATTCCACCCCCCGTTCTCGGCAGCGGGCCAGCAGGCGGTCAAATTCTCCCAGAAACGGCCCGCCTTCCACTTCGGCATGCAGGGTGAGGACCTGGGGCGCGCCCGACTCCAGGCGGGCGAGTACCAGGTTGGTAAAATCGCGGGCCCCGCAGCCGTGGAAACCCAGGAGTTCGTCCAGGGTGGGCAGGGTGGTGGGGATTTCCAGGACCGTGGTCACGGTGTCCCCGAAAGCGGGGAAGTAGGGAGTGTGGCCCCGGGTGTCGCTGCCATAAAGAAAGTTTTGGGCCGCCAGCACCGTGCGGCTGCTCAGGCTGCACTGCCAGCCGGGGGCGGCGAAGGCTGAGGCCCGGTGTCCCATAGAGGCGGTAAAAGCGTCCTGGGCCAGGGCGATTTCCCGGGCCACTTTGGCTGATGACAGGCGGAAGAGGTGGTCGTGCCAGCGCACGTGGTCATAGCCGTGCAGGCCCACCTCGTGGCCGGCCGCGGCCAGGCG
>JBAZKX010000228.1:0-4752 GCA_041650575.1 Desulfobaccales bacterium | reverse complement strand
CTTGTGGCGTTCCCGCTTCAAACAGCGGGCGCTGGCGATCCCCAGAGCCGCGGAGATGGAAGTGGAGCTATGGCCGGTGTCAAAGGCGTCGTACTGGCTCTCGCAGCGCTTGGGAAAACCGCTGAGGCCGCCGTGCTGCCGCAGGGTGTGGAACCGGTCCTGGCGCCCGGTGAGCAATTTGTGGGCATAGGCCTGATGCCCCACATCCCAGACGATCTTATCCCGGGGGCAGTCGAAGACGTAGTGCAGGGCGATGGAGAGCTCCACCACGCCCAGGCTGGGAGCCAGATGGCCCCCCGTCCGGGCCACGGTGGAAATGATCTTCTCCCGGATTTCCTGGGCCAATTGCGGCAGGAATTCCGGCGGCAGTTTCTTCAACTCCTGGGGATTGTTGACGGTATCCAGCAAACGGCGAACCTGAAGCTCCGGCCGCTGGCCCTGGCGATTGTCCATGTGCACCTAACCTCTCACAGGTGGGTTATTCTTAAACGTAATCCTATGTCAATAAAATTGCAAGTGATGATAATTTTTATATATTTATGACCTGAAATCCCCGGCTGGCCTCGGATTAAGCCCGCCGCACCAGGAGATAGAGGGCCAACTCGCGTAAAGGGGCCGCCCGCTCCTGAAAAGATTCCAGCGCGGCCACGGCTTCCTCCACCAGGCGTCTGGCCCACTGCCGGGTGGCCTCGAGTCCCAGAACCGCGGGATACGTGGCTTTCTGCCGTTTTTCGTCCACGCCCGGCGACTTGCCCATCTCGGCGGCCTCACCTTCTACATCCAATAGATCATCGGTAACCTGAAACGCTAGCCCAAATTTTTCCCCGTACGCAGTCAGGGAAGTTATTTCGGCCCGGCTGCCGCCCCCCACCAGGGCCCCGGCCCGCACCGCCGCGGTCAGCAGCGCCCCGGTCTTGTGCCGGTGGATGGTTTCCAGTTCCTTCAGGGAGACCCGGCGCCCTTCCGCCAGCAGGTCCAACATCTGGCCTCCTACCATGCCCTGATAACCGGCGGCGGCGGCCAGCAACCGCACCACATCCAGCAAGACCCCTTCCCGGCCTTCAAACCGGGGACCGGCCGCGGCTATGGTATGGAAGGCCTCGGTAAGCAGGCCGTCTCCGGCCAGGATGGCGGTGGCTTCGTCGAACTGCTTGTGGCAGGTGGGCCGGCCCCGGCGCAGGTCATCGTCGTCCATGGCCGGCAGGTCGTCATGGATCAGGGAATAGGTATGGATCATCTCCAGGGCGCAGGCCACCGCCAGGACTTCGCCCGCCTCTCCCCCCACCGCTTCGGCCGCGGCCAGGCACAGAATGGGGCGCAAGCGCTTGCCGCCCGCCATCAGGCTATAGTGCATGGCCTGGGTCACCCGGAAGGCCGGCCCCCGCACCTGCGGCAAATACGCTTCCAGAGTGCGGTTGACCAACTGTCGCCGCTCTTCCAGGTAAGCCTTCAGATCCACCACTCCCCCCTCGCTTCCTTTCACCCGATTCCCACCCCAATTCGCCATCATTTGGTGGCACAGGCGTCTCGCCTGTGCAAATGTACACGGCCGGCATCAATTGGCGCGCCGCCGGCGAACTCACGAGCCGCTGCTGTTTTCGTCTTCCGGGAACGGCCGGGTGAAAAATCGCCCGGCGTCGTCCTTGAGCAACAGTTCCACCCGCTGCTCCACTTCATCCAATTTCTGGTGGCACAGCCGCACCAACCGCACCCCGGCTTCGAAGGCGACCATGGCCTCTTCCAGAGAGAGATTGCCGTGCTCCAGAGAGTCCAGTACCTCTTCCAGACGCTTCAGGGCCGCCTCAAAACTGGGCTCCGCCTGCTTTTTTTCTTTAGCCATGTAGGTCAGTTTCCAGTTTTCGGTTTTCAGTTTGGAACCAAAGTAATCAGGCTCCCCAGAATCTGCTTACTGCTCACTGCTCACCGCTCACTTTTTCCACTTCGCAATCCAGGCTCCCCCGGGCCACCCGGACCCGGATGGCGGCGCCGGGCTCCACCAGGGCGGCGTCGCGAATTACCGTGCCCTGGGGCAGCCGAGTGGCCACCGCGTAACCCCGCTGCAAGATGGCCAGGGGGTTGAGCTGCTCCAGGTGGCTCCGGCAGTACGACAGGTGGCAGCGGCGGTCGGTCTGGTTGCGGTTAAAGCTGCGGCCCAGCAATTGTGCCGCCTGTTCCAGCCGCTGCCGGGCCGGCGCCAGGCCCCGCCTCGGGCTCAAGAGAAAGAGGCGGGAGGTGGCGACCCTCAGGTGCTGCGCCTGGTGGGTCACGATCCGCCGGGCCCGCCGCACCAGGGTCTCGGCCCGATCATCCACCTTAAGGCGCAGGTCCGTAAGCTGGCGGCGCATATCCGGCAGCCGCCGGGACAGCAATTCCAGGTGCTGGCGGGCTATATCCCGGCGCCGGGCCAGGCTGCGGGCCAGGGTGAGGCCCAGGCGGTCCAGGCGGAGCTTGAGTTCGGCCTGATCCGGCACTACCAGTTCCACCGCGGCGCTGGGGGTGGGGGCCCGCTTATCCGCCACAAAATCCGCAATGGTAAAATCGACTTCATGGCCCACCGCCGAGACCACCGGAATTGGGCAGCGGTGGATGGCCCGGGCCACCACCTCTTCGTTGAAAGGCCACAAATCTTCCAGGGAGCCGCCGCCCCGGGCCAAAACGATGACCTCCACGCCGGGATAAGCGCCCAGGTCGTCCAGGGCGCGGGTGATCTCCCCCGCGGCTTCGGCCCCCTGCACCTTCACCGGGTAAATCAGCACCTCCACGTGGGGGAACCGCTGCTTCAGCAGACGCAGGAAATCCCGCACCGCCGCGCCGGTGGGCGAGGTAATGAGCGCGATCTTTTTGGGGAGAAACGGCAAGGGCTTCTTCAACTCCGGGGCGAACAGCCCTTCATCCCGCAGGCGGTCCTTCAGGATCTCGAAGGCCTGGGCCAGGGCCCCCAGCCCCAGAGGCTCCAGGTAATCCACCACCAGTTGGTATTCCCCCCGGGGTTCGTACACCGTCAGGCGCCCCCGGCACAGGATCTGGCTGCCCTCCTGGGGCTTGAAGCGCATATGCTGGTGATTGCCCTTGAAGAGCACCGCCTTGAGTTGGGCCCCGGCATCCTTGAGAGTGAAGTAGAAGTGGCCGCTCAGGGGCTGGCGTAGATTAGAGACTTCGCCGCTCACCCAGACCAGGGAGAAATAGGTCTCCAACCGGTCCCGAATCTCCCGGGTGAGAGCGCTCACCGTATAGATATGGGGCAAATCCTGATTCATAGGGAAAAAGTTAATTTTGTATTTATATCATATTTCAGGGGCACGGCGGAGGAAATAATTTGGCGGACAGCGGCCATCTTCCGGTCAGAAAAGACTGACTGGCGTCAGGGGTGGGATATTTATTTGCCGGGCCAGGTCGTTTTGCCAGGCTTGACCTCCCCGGCGTAGAGCGCCAGGCCCAGCCAGGCCCAGTTGTTGGCGTAGTAGTGGTCCGGGGCCTCGAAAAAGGCCCGGTTGCCGTCTTCATGATAAAAGGAGAGGATTTTTTGGGCCATGGCCCGGGCGAAGTCCTGGTCCTCCACGGCCAGGGCCCCGGCCAGCACCCCCGCGTAGAGCACCGGGCTTTCATAGTCCACCGCGGGCGTGCCGTCATAGTTATAGACGGCCAGCAGCCGCCCCTGTTTCTGCCACTGGCCCTTGAAGAAGGTCATGAAGCGCTCCCGCAACAGGCGCCGCGCCTGGGGCTCGCCGAACCACAGGGCGTCCAGGGCCACCCGGAAGGGAATCCGCACCGCCTCCCAGCCGAAGCGGCTGTCTTTCCCCGGGGCCGGCTCCACCCTGCCTGACGCGTCCACCCGGCACCAGTCGGTAAAGAGCCCCACCCCCACCTGGGTCCCCAGGCCCCGGCTCAGTTGCGCCAGCAGGACATAGCTCGTCCTCTGGAGACGGAGCCAGAGATTATGGCGGCCCGGAATATTTCCGGGGACCGGTAAGGCCGGTTCTGGAGGCGCGCCTGCCCTCGACTCGCCGTCTGCCCGCGGTTCTTTCCGGTTGGAGAGGGAGCCGAAGAGACGATAGGCCCCCGGAGACCAATACGAGGGATTCACCAGATGCGGCGGCTGGGGATCGTGCCAGTTGCCCGGAGTCAGGAAGACCATGCCGCCGTAAAGACTCACCACTTCCTTCTCCACGATGGAAACCTGCACCCGGCCGGCCTCCTCCCGGTAGTGCGGCAGGCCCGCGGGGGCGCGCCAGCCCTTTTGGTCCGCCAGGACCAGGGCCAGGGCGTAATCCAGGTCGGCGTCCGCGGCGCTGTTGGCATCCGTCACCCCCCAGGAGCCGTCGGCCCTCTGGCCCCAGCGCCAGGCCAGGAGGCTGTCGCCGTGAGTCCGGAAGCGGGAGAGATTCCGATAAGTCCAGGCATAAACCCGGGCAAAGGTGGGCTCATCCCCGGCCCACACGGCCCTAAGCAGGGCGTAGGCCTGGGCCTCGGAAATGGTGCCGCCCTTCTCCTCCGGCAGGCTGACCCGGCCGTCAGGCTGGATGAAGTGGCGGCAGTAACTCTGCCAGGAGGCGGCGAGCACCTGTTGCAGCCGGGCCTTGGAAGGTTCGGCTTGGCAGGCGAGACAGAGTCCGCCGAGCACGACAATGAGAATAAGGTGATATTTTTTCAACTGGCTGGCCTGAACCTTTTGGAAAAAGGTATTAAGATCGTATTGTCGTATCCTGTAACCCAGAAAATCTAAACTCCCCCCCCTGGTTGGGAGGGGGAAGA
>JBAZKX010000227.1:0-4758 GCA_041650575.1 Desulfobaccales bacterium | reverse complement strand
GAGTTTCCCGGGAGAGGCGGCCAACCTCGGCGTTCCGCTACCGGCTCGGCAGGACAGACCTCTAACTCCGCGAAATCTTCCCCCAAAGCCAGGCTAAGAAAATTAAACACCAAAGGGGGATAACAGACCTTACAGCCAAAACAATCGTATTTCTGCTCCACGAGCAGGCTCTTTGCCTTTTGTCGAGCTTCACTGAGTCCGTTTAACAAGCTCCTATCGGCAGCAACCTGTTCGAGAATTTTGAGCATCTGGTGGAAACACCCGCAGGCCAAGCACTTGCGGCTGGCAGCCGCCTTCTCTATCAGGGCGCGGGCTTTTTTCAAGGCTTTCTGTTCATGCTTTGGCAGGGTCACGGCTTCCTCGTCTTGGCATCCTCGTTCAGGCACTGACCATAATCCAGAAGGCGAACCACACAGGGGTCCAGGATACGGTAGATGATATGGACGCCCTCACGCCGACAGTCCAGGATTCCCCGGTGCGTCAGCATCTGCAGCTGGTTGGACACGGCCTGGGGCTTCATGCCCACTAGAATCGCCAGCTCGGTCACCCTCAGCTCCTGAGCTTTGGTCAGGACGTAAAGGATCTTTAAACGCGTGTCGTTGGCCAAAACCTTAAAGAGCCCCGCGAGTTCAACGGCCTCTCGAGAAGCCAGAAATGGGCGTTCCTCTAAGGCTTGTCTTTTGGGGGGACAGAACTCTTCTCGGGGTGTCTTATCTAGTTTTATCATAATAATCTAATAAACTATTCTATGTAATAATGTAATTCAAAAATGACATGAACCCGCGAAATTTTCTTGATGATATTCAGTTAACCGGATATAAAGATATTTGTAGTGTCAGGGAAGTCTTTTTTACCCCTGAACCAATCTTTACGATAGGGAGACTGTCTCATATGTCTCAGGATTGTTGTCAACCAACGGTCACAACCATGATCCTGGCTTGCTCGGGAGGCTCCAATGTCGGCCAGTTGTCCAACCAGGCCGCCATAGAGCTTACTCAGGAGGGGTTCGGCAAGCTTTCTTGCCTGGCCGGAGTGGGGGCTCACCTCAGCGGTTTCGTCCAGTCGGCCAGGGATATCGATGCGCTGGTGGTCATTGATGGCTGCGAGGTCGGCTGCGCCAAAAAGGTGCTGGAACACGGCGAAGTGCCTTTGCGGGCTTACCTGGTAATCACCGCTCTGGGGATTGACAAGAACAAGGACATGAATCTCAAGCGGGACGAAATTGACCGGGTCAAAGCGGCGGTGCGCCGGCTCCAGCCGAACTCAGGGGAGCAGGCCCAACCCGTGGCACAGGCGACGGCGGCCTGCGGCTGCCGGCAGACCTGAGGGCGCGGTAAGGAATTTTTCCGATCTCGATTCGAATTAGCTTCCATTAAGCCGCGGCGAGGAGGGGTCCTCATGCTGAAGGAAAACACCGTCATCACCCTGCATCCGGAAGACATGTTTCGGCTCCATGCCATCGTGCTGGATGAATGCCGGGACGCGGCCCTGGATTTTCTGGCTACCGTGATCAAGAAGAAGGCGGATGCCGCCAGCAAGCCTCATTGCCGCCCTGTCTTTGAACTGGAACGAGGCAAGACGCCGGAATTTATCACCGACCGATTCGGGTATAAGGAGATGAAAAAATGATGAGAAAATTGGGCTTATGCATGTTTATCGCCGGACTTTTGTTCATTTGCGGCTGCTGAGGCGGAGCCCAGGGACTGCGGTCGAGCAGCCCCCAGTTACAGATTCCGGCGGATTCCCAGGTGGACCACCAGGTTTCCGGCACTCCGGTTTGCTCCCAGAAAAATGCCGGCTAAGAGGAAGATTGAAGGGAGGGGGTTTGGCCGCGGTGAAGTTATGAATTACCTTTCCCCTACCAAACATAATTGCCAAGGGAGAGGCAAGAGCATAAGCGGGTTCACCCCTCCCTTGAATTCATCAGCGACCGGCTCGATGCGGAAATGTGTCGATGCAATAGATCAGGAGGTTCCCCATGATTCGGACAATTCTCTGGCCCACCGATTTATCCAGGAACTCGCTGAAATCCGTCAAGCACGTGGTGTCCCTGGCTGAAAAGTACCAGGCGAAAATCATTATGGTGTATGTGGCAACGGACTTAACTTCCCTCTATGGCGGTTATGCTCACAGTCCCGGCGAACATCATCTGCAACATTTTCAGGAATGGGAAGTGAAACAGGCGAAGAGCAAGATGCAAGAAATTTGCGAGACCGAACTAAAAGCCTGCCCGAATATGGAGATACGGCTAGTCCAGGGCGACGCCGCCACCGAGATTCTCAAGGCAGTGAAGGCAAAAAAAGCCGACCTGGTGGTCATCACCACCCATTGCCGGGGCCACGACGAAATCGACCAGAAAAGCCCGGTCTTCGGCAGTGTGGCCGAAAAGGTGATTCGCACCTCGCCGGTGCCGGTCCATTTGGTGAATCCGTATAAAGATTAGGGGTTGTCGTAACCGAGCCATGCCGGTGGGTTTGATTGTCAAGAAGCGACTGCTGGCGGCCTCGCAAAGGCTGGTGACAAACCGGGGCTCACGTGCTGCC
The DNA here is from genome assembly GCA_041650575.1 of Desulfobaccales bacterium. Classification (GTDB taxonomy): domain Bacteria; phylum Desulfobacterota; class Desulfobaccia; order Desulfobaccales; family 0-14-0-80-60-11; genus 0-14-0-80-60-11. The sequence continues at coordinate 2,215 of JBAZKX010000227.1, read as the reverse complement.
CCGATCAGGATTCCCCTTCACCGGGCCATCCGCGCTGCACCATCCAAGATCGCCGATCAGGGGGTTTTATGGGAAAAAATAGGGTAATGACCATCACGGAAAGTGAATTTATCCGGATGAAGGGCGCCGTTATGGATAAGGATGGCGAAGATGCGCTAAAACTGCTCAAAGAGTTGGTCAAGCGCCTGGAGCAACAGGAGAACCTGGGACTGAAATCCCATTTGGGGTAGGAGATTTTCAGCATCTTGGCCATAGCTGCGCCCCGTTTGATTCGCAGATGGTTCAATCGAACTTAAGCCGCCGTTCCCGCCGGTAAAGCCACCCGGTCAGCAGCAGGAAGAGTCCGTCTTCCAGGAGGGATGCCGGCCCTCTTTTTTCTTGCCAGATCTGGTAAGCCTGCGCCAGATCTAACGTTCTTACTCCCTGGAATTGCACTTCCCGCCGTTCTTGGCGCTTCTGATCAAGCAGTGTCGTCAGGTTTCCTCTCAAGGACGCCTGCGCCAGGGGCCAATGGAACATAAACCCCAGAATCACGGCCAGGCCCAAAAGGCCGATTGCCCAGGCCAGTTCCCGGCGCCACGTTATACGAGTCATCGCCGCCGCTACTCCTTTCATCTTGTGTCAGTATTTTCTCCGGTTAAAGCTTCAAATCCGGCGACAATATCCATGAGTTCTTCGGTAATGGTGCTCTGCCGCTGCTGGTTGTATTGCAGCCGTAGTTCTTTCAAGCGGTCTTCGATATGGCTTTCCGCCGCCTGCATGGAGGTGAGCCGCGCGGCATTTTCACTGGCCAGGGATTCGGCAAAAGCCCGGTACAGGGAAACGAAGAGGTGCTGGCCCAGCAGGGCGTAAAGCAGCCGGGGACGGGCCATGGTGAAGGTGGGCAGTACCCGGGAAGGCCAAGGCCGCTGCCGCAGGTTTTCCAGCCATTCCAGATCCAGGGGCAATAGCGGCACGGTTTGGGGCTGGAAGACCGCGCCGGAGATCAGCTTATGGTGGAAGAGAATGATCCGCTCCACGCCCCCGGGGCATTGCCAAGCTTCAATTTTCAGGAGTATCTCCTGAACCCGGGCGGTGATGCCACTGAGGGAGCCGGGAACGGCAAAGTAAGCTTCCACTTCCTCTCCCGTCTCCTCCAGACGGGACAACGCCCGGTCCCCAACGGCGATGATGGACCGGTTTTCCCGTCCCACCCGGAGTTTTTGAAATTCGTCCAGGGCGTGAGAGACCAGCATCTCATTGAATTGGCCGCACATGCCCAATTCCGAGCCGAAGATAATGGCCCCCAAACGGTTGCCGGCCACTGGGAGCGGCTGAACGCTATTCTCCTGGCGGCTACGCAGCACAATCTGCATGCCCATCTCCACGGTGCGGCTGTATTGCCGCAGGGACTCCACCGCCTTTTCATACTGGCGGATGCTCACCGCGGCGAGGGTTTTCATGGTTTTCACCACTTCCCGCAGGTCTTCCGTGACCGCAATTTTTCTTCTTAACGACTCGATGGTTTCCATTGCCGTCTTAAAGTAGCCGTAGGCTTAGCTTGCGCCGCCCAGGATAGAAAACCTGGGCCGCTAACTTTTTAGGCCAGGGACTCGATGGCCTCCCGGACTTTATTCAGAATGAGGTCGCGATCCGCGCCTTCGAGGCTAATTCCGGCTTCGATGCGTTGACACAGATCCGGGATATCCTCGCAGAGCATGTGCCGCACCGCCTTTTCGGCGGCCGCCATCCGGTCCAGGGGGACCGCGTCAAACAGTCCCTGGGTCACCGCCAGCAACACTGCGATCTGCTGAGCCACCGGCATGGGGTCGAACTGGTTCTGCTTGAGGATTTCCCGGACGCGATAGCCATGATCAAGGGTCCTGCGGGTGCGCTCATCCAGCCGGGTGCCGAACCGGGAAAAGGCTTCCAACTCCTGGAATTGGGAATACGTCAGGCGCAAGTCCCCGGCCACGGCCCGGTAGGCGGGCAATTGGGCCTTGCCACCCACCCGGGATACCGACTTGCCCACATCCACCGCCGGAAAGATACCTTTCTGGAAAAGGCCGGGAGTCAGGTAAATCTGTCCATCGGTGATGGAGATGAGGTTGGTGGGAATATAGGCGGCGATGTTTTGGGCCTCGGTCTCCACGATGGGCAAGGCCGTCAGGGAGCCGCCGCCGTGCTCCGGCCGCAGGTGGGTGGAGCGCTCCAGCAGCCGGGAATGAATATAAAA
>JBAZKX010000226.1:0-4760 GCA_041650575.1 Desulfobaccales bacterium | reverse complement strand
CCCCTGGATGACGGGTCGGCTCTGCGCCTGACCACCGCCCTGTACTTCACCCCCAGCGGCGTCACCATTAACGACAAGGGGATCAACCCCGACGTGGTCGTGGAAGACAAGCCGGTGCCTACCGAATCCTTCCAGAAACTGCGCGACGAGGCCCTCGACCGGCACATGAAGCGGGAAGGACTGACGGACAAGCCCTGGAACCAGCCCATCACGGCGGAAGAGCTCGATCGCGATCTCCAGTTGAAGCGGGCCGTGGAGTTGCTCCGGCACTGGCCCCCGAAAAATCTGGCCCAATCTCCGGCGCCGAAACCGTGACCCCGATTCCGGCCGAACAACCCCTGGTGGCCATCATCGGCCGGGCCAATGTCGGGAAGTCCACCCTGTTCAACCGCCTGACCCGTTCTTCCCAGGCCCTGGTGGCCAATATCCCCGGGGTCACCCGGGACCGCCATTACGGCAGCGTCACCTGGGATGACCACACCGTCCTGCTGGTGGATACCGGCGGCCTGGTAGGAGGCGAAGCCGATCTGGCCGAGCTCGTGCGCCGCCAGGCCGGCGCCGCGGTGGCCGAGGCCGACGTCCTCATGCTGGTCGTGGACGGCAAGGAAGGCCCCCAGGAAAGCGACGCCGAAGTGGTGGACTATATTCGCCGCACCGGCAAGCCCATCCTCCTGGTGGTCAACAAGATGGACCACCCCGGCCTGGACGCGGGCCTCCCCGAGTTCTACCGCTTCGGCCTGGAGCCCCTCTATCCCGTGTCCGCCACCCATGGCCTGGGCCTGGGCTCCTTGTTGGACGGTCTGGCGGATGTGCTGCCGGCGCCCGCAGAACTGCCGGAGCCGGTCCCGGGCATCCGGGTGGCCATCGTGGGGCGGCCCAACGTGGGCAAATCCTCCCTGATCAACCATTTTCTGGGGGAGGAGCGCCTCCTGGTGAGCCCTCAACCCGGCACCACTCGGGACGCCATTGACACAGCCTTGACCTGGGGAGGGGAGGATTACGTTTTGGTGGACACCGCGGGCCTGCGCCGCCCCAGCCACGTGGACCCCGGCCTGGAACGCCAGATGGTCCTCAAGACCATCAAGGCCCTGTCCCGGGCCGAAGTGGCGGTGTTGATGCTGGACGCCGCCGAAGGCCTCACCGGCCAGGACCTGCGCATCATCGGGCTCATCGAGGACCAGGGCAAGGGCTGCCTGGTGCTGGTCAACAAGTGGGACCTGGTACGCCATGACTTCAAGGAGGCCAGAGCCCTCCTGGAAAAGGCCACCTCGGGGCTGGAGTTCATGGCTTATGCCCCGGTGCTGCCCGTGTCGGTCTTAACCGGCTACAACCTGAGGCGGGTCTTTCCCCTGATCAAGGAGATTCATACCCAGACCGCCTCCCGGGTGGGTACCGGCGAGCTCAACCGGCTCCTGGCGGAGATCACCGGCCGGACCCCCCCGCCCCGCTACCGGGACCGGCCCGTCAAGTTCTACTACCTCACCCAGGCCGAGATCCATCCTCCCACCTTCATCGCCTTCGTCAACCAGCCTCAGGGGGTGCCCGAACACTACCGCCGCTACGTCGTCAAGCAACTGCGGGAGAAACTGGGCCTGACCTACGCCCCGCTGCGCCTCTTCCTCAAAGGGCGCCAGCGCCGGCCCATGAAGGGACCGAAGTAGCCCGTCCTCCCTCTCGGCCGCTCCGGCCTCAACCTTCATCAAAATTTATTAAATATCTCTATCCGGCAGCTCTTCCCAAGCGGGGTCCCAGGGCCCTGCTTTCTGAGGCCGGGGAGGAATAACGGCACAGGCGTCTCGCCTGTGAGGCGGCAGGCTGAAATCTGGGGCTGCAAATAATAGCTCTTTGAACGCAACTTCGACATGCAAACCATACCGGGCCGGCGCCCGCAGGCGCCGGCCCGGTATGGTTCAATCCTGGCCCGCTACCGGCTATTCGGTTTTGGACTTTTTCTTGGCTTTGGCCGGTTGCTTGGCCGGGGGGCAATCAATGGTGGCCTGGCAGGTAGTCTGCCCCGGGGCTTTGATCGGAGGACATTCGATATTCACCTGGCAGGTCCCGCCCGGCGTCGACGGACATACTTGCTGCCCCTGAGCCGGTTGCTCTACCGTTTTGCCCTTGACTTGGGGCTCGCCCGCGGCCTGCCCCACGCTCACTGCCGCCATCAACAGCAACCCGGCGGCCAGCCCTACCGAAGCTCCCAGCCAGGTATTGGCCCATTTTCGCATTTTCCGCATCATTTCTCTCCCTTCAGGGCTCCTGGTTACCGCCCTGATCTTGCCTCCTAGTATATCACTTGCGAACCGTATTTTTAATCCCCCCCTTTCCCAGGCAGGCAAAGGGAGAGATCAAATAACCCCTGGGTAATTCCCCTCTTAATCCACGCGACCCCCGGTTTCTGAGAAAACTTAGGGCTGCGTCACCTGCAAATTAGCGAAACCCACCGAGTTCGCGCCTTCCGGTCCTGAGGCTACTTTGAACCCGATCAGGCTGCCGCCCTGGGGCGGTTGGCCGGCTAAGGTAATCACCTCTTTGCCGTTAATGGAGATGGTCGCCTGGTTGCCTTTGGTCACCACCTTGACCTGGTTCTCGGCGCCCTCGCCTTTCTTGATGGCGTCAGCCTGGCGCCAGGCTACGGGCAGCAGGTAGCGGTTGGCCACATGACGTTGGACCCCAAACCACCCCTGCGCGTTAATCAGGACGGCATAATATTCGTCATAGTCCTTGGCCCAAAAAACCAGGCCGCTGCCCCAGGTGGCGGCCGGGGCCTTGAGGAAGGTCATGGTGAAGCTGGCTTCCATGTCATTGGGAAGAACGTTGGCTTGATTCAGGATTGTCTGGGTGGTGTTCAACTCGGGGGTGATGACGAGCTTCCCGTCTTTGACGTTCATGATGGCGCTGGGCGCGCCCCAGGAGGGATCCAGGGTGGCGAACTTATCCTCCATGACCACCTTGGCGGCCAAGCCGGCGTTCACCACCGCGCATACCAGGGCTGCCGCAATTGCCAGAGCTGCAATTTTCCGCTTCATAAGCCAGTCTCCTTCAAGGGCATAATTTCTTTAAAAGATAATCAGGGGCGGGTCCTTGTCAAGAAAGCTAACGGCGGAGGCGAGACTCAAATGATTTCGGTCTCGGGTGGTTCACAGGGAAAACGGAAGAAAAACAGGATTACTCTCTCCCCGGAGAGAGAAAAAGGGATGCGGTTGACTTGAGGAGCAAAAGGATAGCGCTTATTTAACCACGCGTAAGGCCGGCCGGCTGCCCGGGTGATGTTCCTGGCTGTGCATCTTGCCCTGTTTCAGGGCATTTTTAACCCGGACGCCATTAATCAAAAAGTAGGCGATTACCGCTCTTTCCCAGGCGGGACCTGGCTCAAACTGTTCCATGCGGGTCTTAAAATGATTGAGCAACGCGGTAAGGTCGGTCTCTTCGTAGGCCAACACGCGGTCGGCAATATGTTCAATGGTTTCAGCGATCATTAAAGATATTCCCTTTCTCGTCCGATAGATAACAGTTTGTATCTTTGTACATTGACGAATTATTGTCAAGGAAAAATCCTAAGGCTCCTCCAACTCTTCCAACGTGCTGATAATCCTTGATAATCTCTCCACCTCCGCCTCCAGGATGGCCTCGCCCTGGGCTGCGGTGGCCGCGGCCGGATTGCCCCAGACTCCGCCGGGCCAGTAACGCCGCTTATCTCGCACCAGGACGTACTTGGGAAACGTGGGCCACTCCTCCGGGGCCGTGCCCTGGACCAGGTCGGGATAGGCGGCCAGCATCACCGCGGTTTCCACCTCCCCGGCGTGGGAATCCCCCCGGGTCTTGACCAGGTCCGGCTGGCCCGCCAGCACTTCCCGAAGCAGCTCCAGCAGATTGACCACTGCGACCCGGACCTCGGGGAGTTCCGCCAACAGGCTCTCGGCGGCCTCTACCATGGCGCTGATGTGGGTGCCGCCGGCGTGGCCGCTGATGAAGACGAGGTGGCGCAGCCCCTGGCGGTAGAATTCCCGGCCCGCGTCCCTCAGCAAGGCCCGGAAGGTATCGCCGGAGATGCTCACCGTGCCCGGATGCTCCCGGGTCGAGCGGCACAGGCCGTAAAACACGGGCGGAGCCACCACCACCGGGCGTTTTTCGGCCACCCGCCGGGCCACCTCCAGGGCGTGCAGTGTATCGGTGCCCAGAGGCAGATGGGGCCCGTGCTCCTCCAGCGACCCCAACGGCAGGATCACGGTCCGGCTCTGCTGCCGCAGAGCCTCGAAACCCGGCATGGTCAGGTCTTGCCAGTCGGCCATCAGCACTACCCTGCTACGAAAGGTTCAAAGTTCAAGGTTCAGAGTTTAGGAAGGCGGAACCGCCATACTTATCAAGTTTTTCGAATTCAAGCTCTTCGAATGAGCGGGGTCCTGCATGACTGAAATAAGCGATGGAACCCGGGGTGCCGGGGGCTTCCTGCCAGGCGGTGTGTCTTAATGATAACATGCAAAGGGAGGAAACCGCTCTTAAAAAACCGGCTTGTTCAAACTTTCTCATATTTAGCGCAGCCCTCCTTAGAGTGTCACTACCGCGTCCTGAGAAGAATTTTGACTTTGTGGGAAAAAACTCCTTGACTAGGTTTCCCGGCCTAGGGTATAAAAAGCGAGGTTGTACCAAAAAGCACAAGGAGTCCGGCGTTGGAAATTCCGCAGGCCTTGAGCGATTTCTCGTTTGTTCTCGTCTACCTGGTGGCAGCTGCGCTGTTCGCCGTGGGTCCCCTGATCATT